>JBHHZW010000381.1:0-2810 GCA_046758305.1 Bacteroidota bacterium
GCTCTATTCCCTATCTCCCCCTACAGGGGGAGACACAGAGGGGGTCGACTGAGTGCTGCGAGGAAACGATCAACTGAGATGATCATGAACGCACTGACCAACCCCCGCTTTACGGGATCCCGCTTATGGAGATAAGTAAGAAGCGGGGATGGTCGGTGCGCACGGTACGGTGGTGGACGGGCGACGCGCACAACCCCCGCTGTGGTGTCCATCCTGCTCGACACCTCCCGCGCAGCCGGCGCCTCCTCGATGATCCGCATGTGGCGTCTCCGACCTTACCCCATAAACGTTCGCCGTATTGATTCATCTTCCTTGTGACGCACGTCATCTCGGGACCTCTATTTGCCTCGGATCACAAGGTTTTCGCCTTCTTTGTCGTATGCTTGCTCATACCGTGCAATCCGTTCAAACCGTTGAATTCACCATCCAACTAACGTGAAAAATAAGTTGCAAGTCCGCTCGCGCCGCTACTATTCCACCAACGAGGTGTCCTTCATCTTTGGCGTCAACGAGTCGACCATCAAGCGCTGGACCGATTCGGGAAAACTGAAATGCTTCAAGACGCTCGGTGGACACAGGAGGTACTCCGCCGAGTCGATTCTAGAATTCGCCGAGGTACTGAAACACGATGATGTATTCAAGCCCGCTGAGACAGCTCCGCGGACAAGAAAAACGGGGGGCAGCATGATTGATTTTCTTCTTTTGAAAAAAGACTACCACACGTTGCGTGAAGTCTACTTCGCCGACGCGCTGAGGGGCGACATCCAGAACCTCACGCGACTCCTGATCAGCTGTAAGTCGACGGCAAAGATCCCTTTAACCGTGATCTATGATGAAATCGTCTCGAAAGCGATCAACAAGATCAAGAATCTCGGCAGGCAACAGAAACTAAACTTAGAGCAGCAGCAATCAGCACTCAATGCAATTCTGGAGAGCTTCGTGCAGTTGAGGGATGTTGCACGACACAGTTCACCTCCGCGGAATGAAAGCTAGTGCCCCTCCTCATTTCCGATCTCCCCCTACAGGGGGAGACACAGAGGGGGTCGAGTGAGGATTCCGAGGAAACGTTCAACTCAGATAACCATGAACGCACTAACCTCGGAGGGTCAGCGCGCAGATTGTGGTGTGAACAAAGTCGAGACACAGAACAAAAGTTTTCTCTTCAATAACAGCAACGACCCCCTCTAGTGCCCCTGTGAGGGGGACAGCTTAATTTTGTATCTCCCCCTACAGGGGGAGACACAGAGGGGGTCCAGTGGGTGTTCCGAGGAAACGACCAACTCGAAGACAGACAAAGAAACGAGAGATTTCAGCTTTTCAGTGCACGCGCTCTGATTTACTTCCCCCGCACTTTGTTCCCTCCTCCCCCAGAGTCACAACTTCCCCAAATTGCACCGGCTTGTCCAGCAATCTTTCGCAATTGAATTGAGCAGTTTGTCCCACAGGCGAGGACGCCTGTGGGATAGCAAGCGGTTCTCAGCGGTTCATTGTCCATCCGATCCGTCAGTCAAGCGGGGATGCTAGAGGCATTCAGAGAAGTAGCTTAATGGCAGACGTGTAAGTCTTTTAAACTCAACAATCTACGCGAACAAGAATTGCCAAAATTCTGTGAGCCAGCTCATTTTACTTAATTTGCCCAATTTACTTATTTAGGGCATGGATTGTTGTTACTCTGAGGCTCATAAGTTGGTATATCACAACCTCTCTACGCCATACCTGATCTCAGTGGTGCAATCCGTTCTGACCGTCTACTGGATGAGGAGAACGGACGTGAAGGGCAAGTCGCAACCACTGGGAGCAAACTACTACTCCACCAAGGACGTGTCCTGCATGTTCGGCGTTAGTCCGTCCCGACTTGCGGCGAAGCCGCCACTTCGTGGTCGGGACGAGACCTCGTCCACCTCGCGACGCGCAGGATGGACGGGCGAATCCACCATGAAGCGCTGGGTTGGTTTGGGAAAACTGAAATGCTCCAAGGCGCTGGGCGGTCATCGGAGATACAGTCGGGACCGGATTCAGGAATTCATCGACATCTACAAATACAATGTCGAATCCACTCCGGCTGAGATCAGTCACTGGATGGAAAAAATGGGGGGCGACATGATTGATTTTCTTCTCTTGAAAGAAGACTACCACACGTTGCGAGAAGTCTGCTTTGCCGATTCGCTCAAAGCGGATACCGAGAGCCTGACGAGAGTCCTGATTAATTGCAGCTCGATAGCGGAGATTCCTCTTACGGTGGTCTTCAATGAAATTGTCTTGAAAACGATTGAAAAGATCAAGAATCTCGGGCGGCAGCAGAAGTTGAATCGTGAGCAGGAAGAGGGAGCGATAAACGCGGTACTCGAGAGCTTTGCTCGTTTGAAGCGAGAACTCCGCGCAGCAACACAGGGTTGAAATTGAGCAAAACGATCCGACATACAGTAGATCGAACGCTAGGCCAACGCGGTTCACATAGTTTAATCCAGATGGCTTCCGCGAAGGCCCTTGGCATTCTCTTTCTCTCTCTAAGCCTTTTTGCGTTAGCGGAGCCCGTCGAGGCCCAAACGTTTGGGTACACAACTGTTGGCGCAACAAAATATAAGCAGGTCGTAGATACCAAACAGGGGTCGAGATTCACGCTGTCTGAGAACGGAGATGTTGATGCTATTTATGTTAATGCAAAACTCGGTGGTGGAGCAGGATCTCCTTTCGAACTAAAGGGTGTTATCTACCAGGACAACGCTGGGTCGCCCGGTGCCTGGGTTGCCACAGGTCAAGCAGTTACTATAACAGGCACTCAACAATGGTATACATCAGTCTTTTCATCG
>JBHHZW010000382.1:0-2809 GCA_046758305.1 Bacteroidota bacterium
TGGCTTCCGGAAGGTCACTGTACGCCTGGATGCGCCCGTGGTCGGTGTAAAATGGCACATTGTCATGGATTTGCTCCCAGAAAGGAATCCGAGGATAGGTACGGTAGAGCATGAGCGCCGCCCCTGGCTCGCCATACTTGCCCGCCATGATATCGTCGACCTTGTAGCCCACCGTGGTTGTGCAGGTATCGAGAAGCCTCTGAATGTAGATATCCACCCGTCCTTCGAGGACAAACTTCCACATTTCTCGGAAACGACGATCCCCGGTAATATCTGCCATGGCCCTGCCAACTCCGGCGAGAATCTCTATGTCATCCTTAGAATCATACAGAGGCTTAATACCGTCAGGATTTCCACCCCATATCTGCAGAAATGGATTCGAACACGAAGAGGTCATCTCCAGACTCTCGAATTCCATCCAGCTATTCGCAGGAAGTCCGAAATCGGCATATTCCACAGAAGATGTCATCTGGATGTCAACGGATATGATCAGCTCAACGAGGGGATTCACGTTCTTCAACATGTCGTAGGCGTGCTTTGCATTGTTGAAGAGGTTTACATTGTTGAAGAAAAGCACTTTTGAAGGCGTGGGCATGTGAGTTTGGCCTGTGAAGACCTTATGCCCGAATTTCGGTGTATTGACGATGAGAGGCCGTTCACCGTGATTCCAGTAGGCCGGCTCCTCATCTTTGCAGTGGCCTCGAGCATGCAGATTTTTTCCCGAGGCGTGTGGATCGAGGTTCAAGTCAAACGGATCCTCGGCAACCCAACCTTTGAAACCCGGACCAGTCCACGGAGAACCCTGGAAATTCGCCGCTTTGTAGTTTCCTGCCCATGTTTGACAACCCGCTCCTGGTTTTCCGATATTTCCCGTGAGCATAAGCGGAAGGTATGCCGCCCGATTCATCTCCGTCGCGTGGAACCAGTGGTTGATACCCTCACCTTGATGCATCGATACGGGCTTGAAGGTGGCAATGTCATCAGCGAGCTGACGGATGAGATTCTTCGGTGCATGAGTTATTTCGGCGACCGTATCAATATCATAATCCCGCAGATGGGTCTTGTACATCTCGAATAACGGCATCACCTCTATCTCGTTCCCATCGATGTCAGTGATGGTATATTTTCCTTCCAAGACAGGGTCAATTCCTTTTTTCTTCATCCTGTCGCCAACGTCATCACGAGTGATTGCCTTCGGTTCATCAGAATTTCCGTCCCACACGACGAAATCACCGATCTTTTCCCTCTGGTCATCATTCAAGCCCTGAGATTTATAACTCGGACCCCCCCTGATGTTTTGGTTCTTGTAGTCCTTGAATACCTCATGAGCTCTCAGACGCCGGAGGGTATCAGTCCTCACCAGCAATGGCCAATCGGAAAATTTCTTGACAAAGTCAGCGTCATATTTTTTCTCCTCGATGAGGATTTTGGTAATTCCTAAGAACAGAGCTGCGTCAGTCTGAGGTCGAATCGGAATCCAATAGTCAGCCTTGGTGGCTGGCGGGCTGTACTCTGGGGTTATGACAACAATCTTCGCCCCTCTCTCCATGCATTCTATGAAGAAGTGAGACTCAGGCATCTTGTTCTCAACCAAGTTCTTGCCGTCCTGAATGATGAGCTTTGAGAAGCGGAGGTCGTTAAAATCGCAGTCGCTCGCTTGAAGCCCATGAACCCACGGGTGTCCAGGTGCTTGGTCACCGTGCCAAGTGTAGTTTGACCAGTTTCTCCCTCCGCGGGCCTCAGCAGGACCGACACCACGGATTCTCTGATCGAGGAGCGCCATGGAATTATTCAAGCGATAGATTCCGTACTTGCCCATCACCCCCAAAAGTCCCATTCCACCCCGGAACTTGAAGGTCCGAGTCCCCGCGCCCCCCATCTCCTGAATCATTTCTTTCGGATACCCTTGTTGTTCTAGCCGCTTTGCACCCTCCCTTCCGCTGTATGTCTCTGCGATACGGATCAGACTTCTCGCGATGTACCGAAATGCGTCCTCCCAGTCGATTTTCAAGAACTGGTCAGATCCGCGCGAGTCGAACTTGTATTTTGTCCTGTTTTCTGGCGTCAGAAATGGAAACCCATCATCCGCCCACTGCTTCCATCCTTTTCGAACGATGGGGTAGCGCAGGCGGTACGGTCCGTAGACCCGGCGATGGAAGGAAAGTCCCTTCGCACAACCTCGCGGGCTCCAGTTGGTAGTCGCTCTGTGTCCATAGAGGTCGCTGTACTTGTACACATCGTAATTCTGTTCAATCCGCGTCACGACACCATTTCTCACAAAAGCGCGCATCCGACAGGAATGAGTGTCGTTTGGTGAACAGACGTACGTAAACGATGAATCGTATCGATACTGGTCGCGGTAAATCCGTTCCCAGTTGCGGTCGGGGTAGTAGGCAAGTGGGTTTTCGATGTCTTTAGCGGGTTCCAAGGTCCTTGATTTCCACAGGCCACCGAAGAGGGAAACGTAGACACCCGATGCCCCTACCGTGTTGACGAAAGCCCGCCTAGAGATGCTCATGGGAAACTCCTTTCTATTCGCGGATGCAGGTTCCGTTGGTCGACCAATTCAACTTACGTACGTGAGAATAAGGAAGGACGCATACCTGAACGGGCTATCGCGTGCGGAAACGACACGGTAACGAGATCCATCGGTCTGCGATCTTCCATGAAATACATTATGTCCGTAAGCTACTCAGGCGACGGGAACAGCCTCTTCCCCGTCTCAGCATCCTCCACGGTGATCGCGGAGAGAGGACACTGCTTCGCCGCTTCAACGATACGCGCCTCCGTGCCACCGTCTGAGTTCATA
>JBHHZW010000383.1:0-2806 GCA_046758305.1 Bacteroidota bacterium
CGGCAACGACTCCTTCGAGACTTGCTTGTCCATAGGCGGGTCGTAGTGGGAAGGGGCATGCTATCCTTCGGAATCGCATGACCTTGGCGACACCAGACTGTATATAGTTGCCTGAAGGGCTTGTCTTTCCGAGAGGATTTCACAGAGGCGAAAAAACGACCGGAATTACAAGGGTGTTTGAAACTCCAGCTCAAAAAAAGCGTAAAACTAGTGATGTGCCACTAAGGTGCCTTATTCTTCTACGAGGGTGGCTCCGGAGGACTGATTCATTATGAGGGGACAGCGGTCTGGTGTCTTTGGCTTGATCCTGACGATTTTCTTTGCGCCTTTGACTCTTTCGCAAGAGAAGGTAATTGTCTCAATGTGGGATTTCTCAGAACGGGAGTTGGAAGCTCAGGGGTTGACGCTTGCGAGAGATACTCGACTTCACATCACTGCGACGGGTGGGGGGGAGCACGAAGCGATGTTCACATGGGAAGAGGACGAGCCGATGTATGCGTTCGCTTGGATCATCGACACGGAGACGCGCGAGATGGTTTGGGAGATGACTATGCACAATACGTCTCGCAAGGGTGAGGATCGCAGGTTTGATGGTTTTGTGACGTTGCCCAAAGGCTCCTACGAGATTTACTATGCTGCCTATGCCTACTATTATCATGGGACGTTTGCTCACATTCACATAAACGTCGATCACAGGACGGGAGAATTCGAAACACTAAGACACGGCCATAAGAAGAACTTCTGGTCATTCTTGTCAGACTGGTTCAACGAAGACGTCGAAAAGAAATTCTTCAAAGATGCACCTCACTGGGGCATTGAGGTGGCGGCAGCCTCCAGCGACGTTTCCTGGATAGAACGCTTTACGGCGCCAAAGAAACAGAACCGCATTCTTATTCAACTGACCGGCTTGGGTGAAAATGAGGTTCGACGGCAGTCCTTCACGCTATCGCGCTCCATCCCGATACATCTGACGGCTCTTGGGGAAGCATACGGTCGCGATAAGTTTTTCGATTACGGCTGGATTATCGACGCAGAGACACGAAAACGAGTGTGGGAGATGACAGGGCGTAAGGCGCGCCATGCCGGCGGGCACTCGAAGAACATCAAAGTGGATGAAACCGTAACACTACCCGAAGGAAGGTACGAGCTGCACTACGTGACGGATGACTCCCATTCGCTTGAAGATTGGAACGAAAAGCCCCCATACGACCCGCTGAACTGGGGCATTGTGCTGCGTGCGACAAGGGAGCCTGACATTCAGGCGTTTACTTTGACCGGCCCGACTGCGATGAAAAATGTGATTGTTCAGCTCACGAAGGTCGGGGACGACGAAACGCGGAGTGCGGGTTTCACGTTGAAATCAGACGCGACGGTTCGCGTGTACGCGCTCGGGGAGCGGTACGGCTCGCGTCGAAAACTTGCGGATTACGGTTTGATCCTCAACGCTAAGACTCGTGAAAAAGTGTGGCAGATGCGAGTGGAGAATACGCTGCATGCAGGCGGCGCGTCGAAGAATCGGTACACTGACGAAATCATCACGCTGCCGAAAGGCTCTTACCTCGTCTATTACAGCACCGATGACTCTCACTCCTACGAGGGCTGGAATGCCAGTCCCCCGTTTGACCCTGAACATTGGGGCATCACCGTCACGGGGTGGGGGAGGGATTTCGAGCCTAACCAGGTCACGACGTTTGAGGAGGGTGCTGAGGAGGGAGTACTCGCTCAGGTCAGGAGGGTCGGTGACAGCCAGCATCTTACGCGTCGGTTTGTTCTCGACACGCGGATGCGCGTGCGCGTGTATGGTTTAGGAGAAGGACGACCGCGCGAGATGTTCGATTACGGCTGGATTGAGAATGCAAAGAACGGAGAGATTGTTTGGGAGATGACGTACAGT
This sequence comes from Bacteroidota bacterium, assembly GCA_046758305.1. Taxonomy (GTDB): domain Bacteria; phylum Bacteroidota; class Ignavibacteria; order UBA10030; family JAZGDE01; genus JAZGDE01. The sequence continues at coordinate 1,895 of JBHHZW010000383.1, forward strand.
AGGACGTCACACGCGGGAGGAGCGAGAAAAAATCGGAGCATCAACTCGGTCATCATGCTTGACCGCGGTGAGTACATCCTCCACTACGAGACCGACAATTCCCATTCCTACGAGGAGTGGAACGACTACCCACCCGAAGATGCTGCGCACTGGGGAATCACGGTGTATCGCGAAGAGTGAGGGCTATCGTTCAGGCCCGCCTGAACCATATATAGTGAGGCAGGCTCACCTCGAAAATATCCTACCGGATTCGCTTGACAATAACCACCGTCTTATCGTCGGTGTATCTTGGATGCGTGTTGAACGTCTCTGTGTCCTCGATGACGAGCTGCGCGATTTTCTTCGCGCTTAAGTCCTTCCACGTCTTCAGCCGGTCCATCAAGCGCTTTTCACCGTACATCTCAGAGCGATCGCTCATTGCCTCTGAAATACCATCCGTGTAGAGCAGCAAGATATCGCCGGGTTCAATCGTGGTGCTCTCGGTCTGATATCGTTGGTCCGGAAACGGTCCTAAGAGTTGACCAGTCGGTTCAAGGGATTCCACCTCCCCAGTTTTCCCGCGGAGGAGAATGGGGTTGTTGTGTCCGGCGTTAGCGTAGATCATCAATCCACGTTTGTCATGCGTAAGCTCTCCGTAGAAAAGGGAAACGAAATGCTCATCGGAGAACATCCGATTCATCAACTGGTTGATCTTGCCCATTAGTGTCGAAATCTTGGACTGATACTCGAAGCCCATTCTGAGAGCGCCGGAAATATAGAGAGCCTGTGCAGCTGCTGAGAGCCCCTTGCTTGCGGCGTCCCCAATGACTATACCCAAGCGATTGAAATCCTCTGTTTCGAGGTAGTCGAAGAAGTCGCCCCCCACAACGCGGTCGGGGATGGAGATGCCGTACAGATCGTAGTCATGGAACC
>JBHHZW010000384.1:0-2805 GCA_046758305.1 Bacteroidota bacterium
AGTTTTTTACTTCGGACAACGTCTTGAGTCTAAAGGAAAATGAAAAGGTTCTTGACGGATATGCGTTGTATCAAAACTATCCCAATCCCTTCAACCCTGCGACCCATATCCGTTATCAACTCCCTGAAGCTGATTACGTCAAGCTTGTAGTGTATGATATGCTTGGCCGGGAGTTGAAAACATTAGTTGATGATTTCAGGGAGGAAGGTTATTACACTGTGATTTGGGACGGCACGAATCAGTTCGGTAAAACAGCAAGTAGTGGCGTGTATCTTTATCGCCTGACCGCGACATCGGGCAGAGAGGAGAAGTTTAACGATATCAACAAAATGGTGTTGATGCGCTGACTGCTCCGATCTTGAGACTCGTGGTCCAGCGCACGAACCAACAGCCCCAGCAATGTTGAAACATAGATAGGTCAAGTTTCCTGAATAATCCGTTCGTGTCAACTGCTCGCGTTGCTCTCGCTCATGCCTTCGTCAGTTCACAGACGCGAGCGGGGTAGAGCGAAATGAGCTGAATTCGTGCAAGAATTTTAGACACCCAAATCAGCGCACAGATAAAGCTGTTCCAAACTCTTAGTGGCCTCCCTTCCGGGAAACGGACTCGCTCAGGTCTGAATGGGCTGCTGAGGTTTTTTCTCTTTCCCAGCGTGGCGGGAAGTGAACTGCCCGGCGCCCCAAAGAAAAAAATTCCGTGCCACTGAACTACGAAGGTAGGAACGAGACTAAAGACAAAAGGTGGCGGTTCTTCAGGAACCGAATACTACAACAAACATTTGAACAGAGTAACCGTAGCGGTAAAACACTCCTGGCGGCAAGACCGCATACAGTATCGTGCTCATGCCCGCATGGGGGCTTCATGATAATGTTGCAGACCCTAGTACACCACGTGAAGGTGGTCGAGAGGATGTTCAACGGAGTGATCAATGTGGTGAGTTTGCCGTGCGTCGTCCAACCCGGTGACGGTTAGCAATACGGCCGGAGAAGCAGATTCAAAGGTCAGAACGTCTTTGGATTCACTGCAGCGTGCAAAGAGTTACCCATAGTAGGGTTTGAGCTTCTTGCCGAGGTGACGAACGACGAGTGCAATAACTCCAAGATCGTCCAGGAAACCGACAATCGGTGCAACGTCGGGCACGGCATCTAGGGGATCGATAACGTAGGCAAGTGCCGCAATCACGAGCCCCTTATTGTACCACGCAACCCGCGGGTCACTCATAAACCGGTAGAGGGCGACGGCATCCCGAAGGAACGGAATCCGCCGCCCGACCGATCGAAGTTTCCGCTCAAGATTGCCGGAGATGTAGGAATACTGCTGATCCATAGCCTCATTAACCTGGACATCAAAATCTCTCAAATCTTGCACTTTGGACGTCCACGCCACTACTGTTGCGCTTTTTTCAAGCTGAACTTAAACGTGCTGCCCTTATCGACCTCGCTCTCAACCCAGATGCGTCCCCCGTGGGCACCAACGACCTCTTTGCATATCCAGAGGCCGAGCCCTGAACCCTTGATCTCGCGGGTCCCAGCCATATCCACACGCGAGAATTTATGAAACAGTCTATCGAGCTGTTCCGACGGAATCCCCATCCCTTCGTCCGAGACCGTAACGATAATTTCATCGCTGGAGAACTCCGCGACCTTGATGGAAACCGTCCCGCCTTTCGGGGAGTACTTCACCGCATTCAAGACGAGATTTTGGATCACCTGACGAAGCTTCGTCTGGTCACCCTTGATGTAGGAGACCTTGGGATCAACGTTGAGGAGAAGCGTATGGAGACTCGAAAATCGGACCATCGCGATCGCATCCTGGATGAGACGCTCGACATTCAAGATGTTGAAGTGGTACGAGAGGCGTCCTGCCTCCATCCGGGTGATCGAGAGCGTATCCTCCGCAAGCTGAGCCAGCCGATTTGCTTGCTCGATGATGATAGAGAGGTATTCATTCACTCGTTCGTTCCGAGCGACTTCTTTGTTTCTCAGCAGTGACTTGGCGGCAACCACGATGCTCGATAGCGGACTGCGAAAGTCGTGCGACACGATCCCGAGAAACTCAGACTTCATCTTGTCAAGTTCCGTCAACTTCATGTTGGCTCGCTTGAGTTCATCGTACAGTCGTGCTTTCTTGATGGCAACACCGATCTGCTCACAGAGCGTCTCGAGCACCGTCGCGTCCGTGTCATCAAACGCGTGGAGCTTTGTGTCTTCAACATTGAGCACTCCGACTACGTCGCCGTCGACTTTGATCGGCACTGCCAATTCGGAGTTAGTGTTATGGTAGATGTAGGCAAGGTAGCGAGGGTCGAGAGAGACGTCATTGATCAGGAGCTTCTCACCGTGGGTGACCACCCAGCCGATGATCCCTTGCGACAGTTTCTGCCTGTAGCCATGGGGCAGGAAGTCAATGTAACTACCCGAGTGGGCGACGAGAGTCAACTCATCCTGATCGCTGTCTACGAGGAAGATCGTAACGTCAAAGTAATTGAAGGTTTTCTGGATCCCCTCCGCTGCAGAATTCAGCAGCTCCTCAAGCTCCAGCGTGCGATTGAGTTTGCCTGCAACCTCGTTGACGAGCTCGATCTGGTTCAACCGCTTCTTGGCATCCTCAAACAACGTGCTGTTCTTGAGTGCAATCGCTACCTCCAGGCTCAAGAGGTGCGCAATCCAGAGGTCCTGATCCGCATACGCACCCTGTTTCGAGGACCCGAAACAGAGAGAGCCAAGGATATCACTTCCCGTCCGTAAAGGGACGATGAGAAGCGTGCGCATGCCTGCCTGCTGACACTTTCCTTCGAGCTGCGCA
>JBHHZW010000385.1:0-2795 GCA_046758305.1 Bacteroidota bacterium
CCCGGATTCTGGCGCAGGAGGCCGACCCGGTGCGGTGCCGCGACCGCCTGGAGGAAGCCCTGGCCGGCTTCGAGCGCGACTAGTTCCGCGCGCGGACATCTAGGGCAGGAATGCTGGCGAGTGAAGATGGGAAGTACTAGTAGGTGTTCCGTTGTCGCCGCGCTTGCCCCGTGGTAAGCTGCCCCGGCATAATCCTCTAGCCGTTTTTCGCGGCACAACGTTCAACTGCCCATGATGCCCAAGCAAAGCGAGATCGAAATCCCACTCTTGAAATGTCTTGATGAGATGGGTGGCAGAGGGAGGCCACGAGACATCCATCCTCGCATAACAAGTTTTTTCCCGAATCTTACACAGAGCGACCTAGCTCAAACTCTACCCAGCGGTGCAAACAAATGGAAAAACAGCATCGCATGGGTTCGGCAGAAGCTAATTTCTAACGGCGAGGTAGAGACCCCGAAGCGGGGTGTATGGGCCATCACAGAGAAGGGGCGAAACCGGTTGGCTTCGCCCGAACAGGCGGCCACGTCCCGGAAGAGACGTGCAGGTACTCCATCCCAAACAGTGGGAAATGTGGAGCGACTGCACCCGATAACGTCTCGCACGGTGAAATCCGAAGCTCGTTCTCGCCTCAGGCCGACTGAGGATGAAGATATCAATTTCGAGAACAGCGTTTGGACCGTGCTTCATAGCCTCACACCGAATGCTATCACTGTCGGGCGAGACCCCGAGGTCTGTCTCCCAAGTCAGGTGGTCCGGCCCGATGCGGTGGCCTTCCTTGATGAGTCTGTCGCATTAGTGGTTGAATGTAAAAACACTACATATGATGCATTTGTATCCGACTGGATTTCCCACTTTCGGAGTGTGAAGCGAGAGCTAGAGCAAAGCCTAAGGATTAAGGGCTACCATCAGTTTGTCTATGTGCTTGCCGTTAAAGACAAAGCCTCCCTCAAAAACCACACCAGGAAGGATGCCGAGCAACTAAGGGTCAAGCTCATTGACCAGCGAGAGATAGACTATTTCTGCACCCTCCAGAAAGCCGTCGGCATCGGTGTTAGGCACCAATTCTGGGCGACTGTCGCGCCCCGGCTGGTTCGCCAGAGGGAAGAGAAGCTTCCCGCCCTACGGATCAAAAGGGGCAAGCACCGCGAAGTTTACATCTTCTCAGTCAACGCCGATGATCTACTGAGCCGATCCTTCGTTTCCCATCGGCAGTTACACTCTCCGGAAGAAGGTCAAGTCGGGTTCCAGCGAATGCTCCAAAAGAAGAAGCTGGGCGAAATCGTGAAATACATCGAGAGATTCAAGGTATTCCCCACACCGATTGTCGTCGTCTTTCAGAAGACCAAACCGCCGATTTTCGAGCCCCTACCCTTGAAACAGCGTGCCGTGGAATCAATGCGGGAGCAAATCGAATTTGGACACATAAGATTGCCGAACGATAAGAACTCAATTCAAATCATCGATGGGCAGCACCGACTTTATGGGTACTCGAGGTTAGCCCGAAGTGATGAACACGTTGTACATGTAATCGGGTACAAATCGCTCAAGGATTTGAGTCCAGCTGCAATGTTCGTAGATATCAATAGCAAGCAGACTAAAGTGCCAAGCAGCTTACTCTGGGAGCTTTATCCAGACATTTACGGTCTCGGGGAACCCGATTACTTCAAAGCAGTCATAAGCAGGGTGACCGAGACTGTCGCAAAGAAACGCCTGACAGGTTTTGTGCAGCATATTTCGAGCGGCATGAAGGGCGATATCAGTTTTCACACGCTGTGTGCTGAGGTAAGGCGGACACACCTTCTTGAGAAGAAAGGAGGCGTGCTCCAAACCGAGCAAGAACTACAGGGCATACTTGATGCTTTTTTTATCGCATTGGGTCAACTAGGTCAACAATACCCTGACGTCAACCGCAGTTTCGTGTTTACCAACAACGGTATCACCCCCATGATCAGAACTATGGGCCGCATTGTGCAATATGAAATCGGCCACAACCGCAAGGACAACCTGCGAAGAAAGCACCTACTTATAGAGACCTTCCGAAACTTTTTCGAGCCGGTTTACAAGTACTATGCAAGTCTTGGCGCTGCAAAGCTGTCTGCCTTGCCTAGACAACGAGTTGGCAATGCGGGGAGCAACAGAACTGAGGACGAAATCACAGAAAAGATCCGCGCATCGTACAAGGCCGATTTTCCATACCGACCCAAAAAGATTCCTCCCGACTGGGAAGATGCTATTGACGAATTTGCTGGCTCGGTGGTGAACATCAACAGGCAAGCCGTTGAGAGTGGGAAGGCGAGAGATTGGGTGTTTAGGCAATTCGATCCAGGAATATTTAGGAAGCAACTTGGAAAACCAATAGATAACGTAGACAATTTTGGAACGGTTTTGAAAATCCTGTACCAAGAAGTTATTGAAGGCAGTGGAAAGGACTCGCCTGAGAACCGTTTGGCTGGCTTGTTGAAGGTGCCGCGGATCTACGACGTCGAATCCATAGATGCGCTAAACATTCTGAGAACTTGTTGGACGCACAAGCCGGAACAGTTGGACCCAAACAAAAGACGGAAAGCTGTGCAACTACTAGCGCAGCTGTCAGGCAGACCCAGCTTGGCAGGCCCAAGTGAGCTTGACACCACGGACTACCAGAAAATGGCAATTGCCGTAGTCCGAAGATTGATCGAGCAAGCGCTCAAGCCAGCCCTAGAAGCCCTACGTGTTTCTTGAGATACCTCTTGCTTCGAGCGCAACTAATTCCGTCCCCGCGCATCTCTTAAGTAAAACCAACCACGATGGGAGGC
>JBHHZW010000386.1:0-2769 GCA_046758305.1 Bacteroidota bacterium
TGGCAGCACCGAACATCCGGCTTGCACTCATCCTCATCGTCTGTGCCCAGATGGCTATCGGAATGGTTCAACCGATCTTTGCACTCTTCGTCGAGTTGCTTGAGGTGAGTAAGGATTATCTCGCGACGATCACCGGAGTGATCTTTTCGATCGCCGGTGTCTTCACCGTCTTATCGGCTCCGTGGTGGGGCAAGCGAAACGACCGAGTGGGGTATCGGAGAAACCTCCTTGTTGCTTGCTCCATCGCTGGAGTGACATACATAGCTCATGCAGCTGCATTTCACGCTCTTGTACTCATACCGCTCCGGGCGATCCTCGGGTTGTGTCTGGGCGGAATCATTCCGCCCCTGTTCTCTTTTATCAGCAAACACACAGAGGGACACCGCCGCGGTGCGATCATGGGTATCGCTTCGAGCTTCTACATTCTGGCAAACATTGTCGGACCGGTATCCGGTGGGTACGTTGCAGCCCACCTTGGCCTCCGAGCTTCGTTCATCGCCAGCGGAGCGATGTTGCTCTTCACCACGGTGCTCGTCTGGAAATTTCTCTTTGACATGGCTGGACCAACGGGCGGGGTCATGCACGTCGATAAAGAAAAAGTCGCACTCAAGTAAGTCTCACCGCATCGCCAGGCTCGTGTTTGCTTCTCCCTCTAAGAATCTGTATTTTTTCCCCAGGCCCATCTATAAAGAGCCGTTTCCATATTAGCGATTCATACATGCCAATGCCTGCTAATGAGTGTCTCTTCTTGATCGACGGCATGGCACTTGCCTACCGCGCCTATTTTGCCTTCATCGCGCGACCGTTGATCAACTCAAAGGGAGAAAACACCAGCGCCATCTTCGGCTTCGTGAACTCCGTATGGAAAATCCTCGAGGACGAGAAACCCGACCACATCGCCGTCATATTTGATACCCCCGAGCCAACGTTTCGTCATAAGAAATTCAAAGAGTACAAAGCCACTCGAGAAAAGATGCCAGAGGATATGGCATCTCAGATGGAGAAACTCAAGGAAATCATCCAGGCCTTCAACATCCCGATCGTTGAACTCCCCGGCTATGAGGCAGACGACGTCATGGGTACCATCGCGAAAATGGCGGAGAAGGAAGGCGTGGAAACCTACCTGGTCACCGGAGACAAGGATTTTCTGCAGCTCGTTTCACCCTTGGTGAAGGTTTACAAACCAGGGCAGAAGGGCAACGAAGTGGAAATCATCGACGTCGAGGGCGTCAAGGCTAGGTTCGGGGTCAACGCGGATCAGGTCGTCGATTTGCTCGGCCTGGCCGGCGACAAATCGGACAACGTACCCGGCATCCCGGGGGTTGGCGAGAAGACAGCCAGCCCGCTCGTCCAACAATTCGGTAAAATCGAAGATATCCTAAAAAATGTGGACGGTATTTCCCAGAAAGGCCTGCGTCAGAAAATCCAGCAGTTTGGAGAGCAAGCTCTCCTGTCCAAGGAGCTTGTCACCATTCAGACCGATGCACCAGTCAAGGTCGACTTTCACGAACTCAAAGCCTCAGCAAAAGACCTCCAGCGGTTGACGAAGCTCTTCATGGATCTCGAGTTCCACAGCCTGCTCAGAAAGCTTCGTGACGAAGACGAAAAAAAGTTGAACGATGAAGACATCAGCTTCGATGTTCGTGAATTCCAGCCGCTAACCGACATAGACTCAGATGAACACGACTACCGGATCGTTCAAACTCAGGATGAGTTCACGGCGCTCGTTGAAAAGCTTAAGAAGGCTGATCGGTTCGTCTTCGACACCGAGACAACTTCCACGAACCCCCTCGAGTCCGAGCTCATCGGACTTTCCTTCTCGCTTCAGCCCCGCGAAGCCTTTTACATCCCGTTCGCGCTCCCCATGACAACCTCAACTCCCGACGGAAGGAATGAGGAGCTCTTTGCCGACACCTCCTCTAAGACAGCACACCTGCAGTTCGCGCCTTCAACGCCTCGGCGAAAGTCCAAGGATGCGGCGACAGGGCAGTTCGCGGACCATCAACCGTATTCCTCGCTCGATCGGCATGGCGTCCTCAGTGCCTTGAAGCCGATCCTTGGGGATCCAGGCATCAAAAAGGTCGGTCAAAATATCAAGTTCGATATCCTTACACTCGCATCCCACGGCGTTCAGACCGAGGGAATCGAATTCGACACGATGGTAGCAAGTTACGTCCTTCGACCGGACGGAAAGCACAATTTGGATGCACTCGCGCAGGAACACCTGAACTACAAGATGATTTCCTACGATGAACTCGTTGGAACGGGAAGAGACCACGTCGACATCCGATCCGTCCCGCTGAAACAAATCGCTCAGTATTCCGCACAGGACGCGGATATTACCTACCGGCTGTACGAGGTGCTCAAGGAAACGCTGGAGCGCGAGAGGATGAAGAAACTCTGTGAGGAGGTCGAGTTCCCGCTCATCGCGGTGCTTGCGGACATTGAGTTTGCAGGAGTGAGGTTGGATGTCAAATTCCTGGGTGATATGTCAAGAGAACTCGAAGGCATCCTGGACGACCTCATTGGCGAGATCTTCAACCTTGCTGGTGAGCAGTTCAACATAAACTCGACCCAACAGTTGAGCAAGGTTCTGTTCGAAAAACTGAACCTTTCCGTCGTACGCAAGACAAAAACCGGCTTCTCCACCGATGTGGGCGTGCTCGAAACGCTCCGACACGAGCATCCAATCGTCGAGAAGCTCCTGGAATACCGTATGCTTTCCAAACTGAAATCGACGTACTGCGACGCGCTGCCGAAACTCGCGAA
>JBHHZW010000387.1:0-2766 GCA_046758305.1 Bacteroidota bacterium
TAATGTTATGCCAACTGGCGACTTCCATGGCGCCGGTCAGGGTCATTTTGACCTTATCGCGAAGAAACTTTTTTTCCAGTTCCAGAAAAAAATAGTCATGCAGCATGTTGCTGCCGCGTTCGTTAAAAAATCCGTGCATCCACTGACCGTTGACATAAAAACCGTTGGGAAACGTATAGTCCCCACCGAGCGTAAATTTGAAATATGGTTTATCATCCATCTCGATATTTGTGCTGGTGACATTCCCAATTGTGGTTTGCAATATGACCTCTTCTGGAAAAAATAGAGCGCCTTCACCCCAGAAACCGGCGCCAAAAAGTTCAGTCGCGAAATCTACTCCCACGACTTGCATTTTGGGGAAGCCAAGATCAAGACGTCCGGAAAAGCCAGGACCTGTACCATTTTCAAGATTCACCCGTCTCAAAATCGGAATATCGTCGTAACCTTTAAAATAACTCAGTGAATAATCCCAGATGCCAAAGCGACTGCCGAGTTTAAACGCAAACATGCTATTTTGTGGTTGCTGTGCCGGTAGCGTCAGATTATTCTGAAAAGAAGCGATTTGATCACCGAGAAAAAGTGAAGCGCTGCTGCGCGGCAACAAAATAGGCGTCAGCGAGGGTAGCCAAACCCCGGTCAAAGTAACATTGCCAAGATAATAGGTTCCGGTAATCGCCCAGGTTGGAATCTTGTCCGTAAAATTGACCAGATCCGAGAAGTCGTCGGGATTGATATTATCGGTGGGGTTGAGCTTGTCGGCCGTACCCCAGGCGAGACGCTGCTTGCCAACTCGCAGATCGAGATTCTCAAATAAAAAACCGTAGACATCGACATAGGCCTCCCACAAAGTTAATTCTGTTGGGAATTCCGCATTGGTATCCTCCAGACCTGCGAGAGAACTCACCCTCGGTAAATCATAAAACCGAAAATCCAAGCTGCAAAAGACGTAAAGCTGCTCACCCAGCGGTACGGCCATTTCCAGTCGAAGGCGGTTGTAAAAGTCAGCGATGGTCAAGCTGTCATCACCGACGTTGAAACGTTTATCGAGTCGTAGAAAGCCGCTAAATTTGGGCTGCTGTGCCGCGACTGCGATGGGCATGAGTAAAGTTAAAAGCAGAACCAACTTCGGCATTTTAGCCATGCATCTCACCGCTCCGCCCTTTTGAGATTGCGTTCGCTGAAAAAGCGCTCTGACAGCCCCTGGTCGAATTTCATGTCTTTCAATTCCAGCACGGTACGGTGGTCATCTTTTAAGCTGCGCATCTCCATCCGTTTGCCGGTCCAGTAGCCGTCGATATTGGCGACGTTTTCCACGGTTAGCTCCTTCTCAAGTTTGCCGCTCCTGGTGTAGTACTCGATCTTTCTGATCACGTAATTTGATTTGTCCGCGTAAAGGATGAGCTTGCCGTAGGTGACATCGGCGTCCGGTCGGGGCGTGAGTTCCAGCACGACCTGCCCATCTTGTTCTTGCACCGTTTTTGCGCTGTAGTCTTTGGCGTATTCGGTTTGCGACAGGTCTTCGTAAGTGAAATCCGTCCCCATAAAATCTTCATTTTTCACCGAGGAAGCGATGCGCCGCACCTTGCGGAAAGCCGGCAGGTAAAGGTAAAGGCGCTCCTCGCCCAGCCGAAGAAAACCGACTCCGCGCACATCGGCAGGTGTCAGGAAGCGCACCATGCGAAACTCCGTTCCCTTTTGATAAATTTTGGTGTCACGCACTTTCTGCGAGCCGTCTTTTTCAATCAGCGTCATTTTTTCAACCGCCGTCATGTCTTTGAAGGCGTTCATCGTCGAATCGACTTTTGTTAGAATGGTGTTGCCGTCTTGTGCTGCTAATGGCATGATAGCAAGATGGAACGCCGTAAGAATTGTAACAAGCTCAAAAACATCTTTTCTCATTCTTTAGGTCCTCCTTTCATGATGTCGGCTTTTCGAGGGTTGACGAATAATTCCTACAGAAGTACTGGAGTTGTTTTCTACACCCTGCTCTATGGTCTCCCTCAAAAATTTTGGCTTCAGCCACAGGAACAGCGAGGGCAAAATCGTCAACGTGAAAACAGCGCTCAGCAGTATGGCTAAAGCCGTCAGTCCGCCAAAGCGGCGAATATGCTGGCCGCCCGCCGCCAGCAGCACAATAAATCCCAGCCCCACGGCCAGGGCATTGATAATAATGGACACCCCGGTGGTGCCGATCGTCCTTTTCAACGCCGCTAATTCATTACCGTCTGTTGTTAATTCATCACGGAACCTTGAAACAAAGTGAATGTCCGTGTCGATGCCCAGGCCAATGGCTAACGAAGCGATCATGGCGGTAAAGGAATCCAGCCCGATGTCGAGGTAGCCCATCACCGCAAAATTCACCAGAATCGTGATGGTTATAGGAACGACCGCCAGCAGTCCACCGACAACGGAACGGTGGATGATTGCCAGCAAGATGATGACAAAGAACAGCGAAGTCAACAGACTCTCCACCTGCGTTGGGGTCAGTTCTTCTTCCATACGATTGAGCACCGGAGCCAGACCGGTCTGGTTAAATCGCCAGGTAACCTCACGCACCGTTGCGTTATCGTCACTCGGAAGTATCTTCGCTACGACGGCTGCATCAACGTAGAGCATGTTTTCATTGGCCTGCCACAATGTGCCTTTGACATCTCTTAAAAGATTCTTGTTCTGGTAGATAGATTCCGGCACGAAGCGTCTCAACACTGTTAAGGCCGGGGCAATGCGCGCTTCGCCCAGTGTGACGCGCACAACTTCCGTCAGAGA
>JBHHZW010000388.1:0-2748 GCA_046758305.1 Bacteroidota bacterium
GATCGAGGAACAGCTGAAGGGTGAAGGATACGAAGTTGAATCCGCAGGACATGGTCTCGAGGCACTGAAGAAGCTCGAATCATTTTTTCCTGATGTTATTGTGGCCGATGTCGTGATGCCGGAGATGGACGGCTTCGATTTCTGCAAGCGGGTCCGGGAGCATAACGAATGGGTTGGCATACCGTTCATTTTTCTATCCGCGCATGGCGAAAAGATTAAGATGCGCGCCGGAATGGAAGCGGGCGCAGATGAATACCTGACGAAACCGATCGATTTAGAGGACCTTCTCTTCGCAATTCGCTCCCGGGTCGAACGAAGCCGCGACGTTCGCCGAAAGTACAACGCGGAGATCGAAGCCATCAAAGAGGACCTCTACGATTACCTTCCGCATGAGCTGCGGACGCCTTTGAACGCCATCAAGGGTTTCACGGAACTTCTCGTGAAGGAACCATCCGAGTTGTCTCCAGAGCGAAAACGGGAGTTGCTCTTCCGCGTTCAGAGTGGTTACAATCGGCTTGAGCGAATCCTCGAAAACATTCTCTCGCTGCAGGATTTGCAGTTAATTAATGCCCATCCGGAGCAGCTTCGTGAAAGGATCAAGCCCACTATTCTTGACTGGAAAACCCTCGTCTCGGACGTGATCGATCAATATAGGCCTCTTGCGGACCGAAAAGGAATCTCTCTCGCGGTAGAATTACAGGGAGGACACTACCAATTTGCTGTTCGGCACAAATTCTTCCGCGCTCTGGTTGTGGAACTACTGGACAATGCAATCAAGTTCACGTCTCAAGGCGGTAGCGTTCACCTGAGCGTTTGTGGTACGAAGGATGGGATGGAGATTGTTGTTCGTGATTCGGGACCGGGCATTCCCGAGGCAGCTCGCGAACGTATTTTTACGACATTTTATCAACACAATCGGAAAATGGTCGAACAACAAGGTCTCGGACTGGGTCTTGCACTGGTGAAAAAAATCGTCGATTTGTACAAGGGAAGTATTGGGATCAATCAGCCGGAATCGCGTGGCAACGAGGTACGGATTAAGATCACCTAACCGAAGAGAACGGGAAAGTCGCTTCCAATTGGCTCCCACCGTCAGCGGTAGTTAAGATCCTCCTGGTGAACTTGACTCATGCATGTCATGGTCGACGGATTCAGTAGTCGTACACATTTTGCGAGAAACATCCCAGGAGGGAATCTGTTCGTCAGAAAAAGGAATTCAGGGAAGCCTGAGCAATTTGCGCATGCCTGTGATTTCTCCTTATTGTTTGACGATGTAGATTGCTGACCGTCGACAGTGGGGGGCTTTTGGAGTGTATGGACCTGCGGTTACAACGGACCGTTAATTAATCACAAACCACTTATCAGCTTGAGTGAGGCACTGATGAATCGCTTACTTTCAATTCTGATCCTTGCTTTCATCATTTGTTTCACCAGCTGCGCACCACTCGACCCCGCGGGTGAAACAGGTCGTTTGAGGGTATTACTGACTGACGAACCATTCCCGGCTGAACTGGTCGAGTCAGCGAACGTGACTATTTCAAAGGCGGAGGGCCGTAATCAGTCGGATAATGAAGGTAATCCGTTCTTAACACTCACGGAAGGATCGGTAACGTATAACCTATTGGATTTGCAGAACGGAGTGACTGCCGAGTTGGCTGATCTTGAGGTCCCCGTCGGCACATATGACCTCATCCGTTTATTTGTCAGTAATGCGAACCTCACTCTTAGTAGTGGCATTTCCTTTGATCTAACTGTACCGAGCGGTGCCGAAACAGGGATAAAGCTCTTTATAGACCCACCAATCGAGGTAGTCTCAGGCTCGATTGCCGCGTTAATCCTCGACTTTGATGCTAGGCAATCATTCGTTGCACTGGGAAGTCTTAAGAGCGCGGAAGGGATTAACGGATTTATATTTAGACCGGTTATTCGTGCAGAAAATATTTCTACGACTGGACGCATAGCGGGCACAGTAACCGATGCTTCTGGTGCAGCGCTTGAGGATGTAACAGTGTCAGCCACTCAGAATGGTGTTGTAGTTTCCACGACTGGTTCGAGCTCCGAGGGGACGTATACTCTGATGGCGCTACCAGCAGGTGAGTATACGGTGACTGCGGAAAAACAGGGCTACTCCTCAGCCCAGCAAGATGTCATAACCGTTGTGGTAGGGAATGTCACCGCTGTCAATTTTCAGTTATCGCCGTCCTGAAGTCGCCTGCGAAAAGAAATCTGCTCCGGATTGTCAATCTTATTCTCATCCTCGTATGTTTCTTGCACACCTGATTACTCTAAGCCACACAATCTAGATGAATTTATCACCATCAAGGTGAGAATGCTGGGCGTGCAAGCCCCGATGAAATCCCGACTTTGTAGGGATGAAGTCGCGGAAAGTCGTGGCGACGGGCTATGCCTGGCGTTTTTCGTTCAGGCAGGTGGTTACCAAAGTGGTTAGTCAAGTGGCAACCCAAGCCGCCAGAACTCTGAGGAAGGAAAAGCCCTACTCCGCCAAAGCCTCGAAATTTACGAGCTGCGGAGGGGGTGAGATTCTGCGCATGAGGCGCACCAGCCCGGCACGCGCCCGCCTGAACGACGCAGTCGGGCAGGGTCTGGCGGGTCAGCCTTTGGCTGAGAACTCAGAATCACGGCTTTGCGGAGGGGCAGGGATTCCCCCAAAGGGGCCACTTCGTGGGAACCCTGGGTCGAGTTGCGGAGGGGGTGAGATTCTAACTCACGGTACCGCGTAAGCGGTAC
>JBHHZW010000389.1:0-2746 GCA_046758305.1 Bacteroidota bacterium
AGGTCACGTAGGAAGATTGAAAGAGTCTCGCTCGAAGAAATTTCGAGAATCAGATGGACATGGTCAGGCATAATCGTGTAGGCTATAAGTTCCTCGATCTTCGCTTTATAAAAATGCAGTTCATCAATCACGAATTCAGCAATTCCCGGTCGATGCAAGAGTGGTCTTCGTTGAGATGTACAGAAGGTGAGGAAATACAGCGCGTTGTCTCGCGTGAGGCGGGGTGGCTTTCGCGGATGCATTCTGAATCCCGTGCTAACCAATCTTACATCAGTTGGTTTGGGCGTAAGCGTGAATCTGGTCATTGGCAGCTGCGGCCGTAGCAATCAATCACCAGCTTGGCTTATTGGCCTCCACACCGGTCAGGTGACCGGTGGCTACAGCACTTTATCTCTCCTCCTCCCAATGCGAGACCAGGTGGGGATAACGGTATTACTGTGTCTCATCGTTTTCATGGCCGCAATCCCAACCCATTCGTTCTCGGTCATCGTTTGAAGAATTTCGAACCGATGCGAATGGAGATCTTCAAGTACTTCCGGGGCGTCTGACTTAATCAGCCCTGAAAGGATCAGCCTTCCTCCGTGGCCGAGTTTCGCTGCCAGGAGGCTCATGTTTTCCAGAATCGCGTTCTTCGTGATGTTCACGGCGACGAGGTCGTACTGGCAGGCCGGCAGGGAATCCAGACCGAGCAGCCGGATCGCCACCTTATCCGAAACCCTGTTTCGCTGTACGGTCTCGACTGCGTTCGCGTACGCCCATGGGTCGTTGTCGATGGCGACCACTTTCGAAGCACCGAGTTTTGCGGCAGCGACGGCAAGGATGCCCGTTCCAGTTCCTACGTCGAGCACCGAATCCCTTTGACGAATGCATTGCTCCAGCAATAGCAATGCGATTCGTGTCGACTCATGGTATCCCGTGCCGAATGCCATTTTGGGGTCGACGACGAGGACGAGCTTGTCCCGACCTTCTCCCGATTTATCAAGACCTTGTCGGGGCTTGTCGTACCACTCGGGCTTGTCGACATGCCAGCTGGGCCGCACAACGATGCGATCGGTGACTGCCATAGGGAGCACGGTGTGCTCCCATTCTGCATTCCAGTCCCGGATTTCGACCTGCGAGATCCTGAGATCAGCCTGCGATACCGTGCCTTCGGCTTTCAAGGTTGACAGAAATTGGCGGAGCCTCCGCTCTTGCTCCTCATTCCAGCATTGCTCTTTCACATAGCAGTTCAAAGAATGTTCATTTTCAAGGAATCCCTCGACATCCCAGTCCGATAGGAATCCAACCAGGACATCGTAGCCCGATGGATCAATCCGGATTTCGATTTCGTAGTAGCGTTCGGGCATAAAAAGTCTGTAGTAACCGACCCGTCCCGCCCCGACAAAGTCGGGGCATTTGAGTGGACGAGGCGGGATCACCCGCTTGTCCGCCAATCTTTCCGCGAAGCGGTCTCGCGAAGCGATCCCTTTGGCGAAGCCACCACCTTGTGGCGGGAACTTCGTGATTGGCGGAATCGGTGTTTGCCTCTAACGCGGGTCAGGGGACCCGCTGCTACATCGGAGTTGCATAAATTAAATGCATCAACACTGTCCCCACCGCCTCGAGGCTTTCCGGACTGCATTTGTCCGGCGTGTCCTCGAGCGTGTGCCAGTACCGATTTGATTCGTCTGGATAGTCGAAGTCAATAATGTTGATCGTCCGGATCCCCACTCGGTTAAGGGGCACGTGGTCGTCAAATATCTCGTCGCGCCGCTCGAGCGAAAACTGCGTAAATCCAAGGTCCCGTGCCAAGGACCAGACTTTTCGCACGACATCAGCGGCAAACCTCAAGGAGTTCTCCTCCTGCAGCAATTCGAGCTGTTTGTCTCCCACCATGTCGAGCAGAACGCCGAAGCGCGGGTTGAATCCGGCCGGCAAGTTCTTCGCAAAGTACCGGGCTCCTAAAGAGAAGTCAACCAGATTGCCTTCCTTGCCAAAGTCCTCTCCGTCGAATAGAATGATGTCAACGCCGATCTTGGGGGGCTGGAGTTTCATCTGGCGTGCGATCTCCAGGAGAACGGCTACTCCGCTTGCACCGTCGTTCGCTCCGAGGATTGGCTGCTTTCGTTTTTCAGGATCTTTTTCCCGATCTGCCATTGGGCGGGTGTCCCAGTGCGCTGCGAGCATGATTCGATTGGTGGCTTGGAGATTGAAGGACGACAGTATGTTCGTCATGTCATAGGGCTCGCCGTCGTAGTCAACGTGGCCGAATCGCTGAAGCTTGACCGCGTCTGCGTAGCTTTGCAGTTCGATTGCCAGGTAGTCCAGGCAGCGCTGGTGGCCGACGGAGCTTGGGTTGCGAGGACCAAAGTCCGTCTGCGCGAGCAGAAACCTGAAGGCCTGCTCACCGTCGAAATCAGGGACAGAGCTCTGCTGCTCCGGCTCAGGCGGCGGGTTGATCCCGACAGCGTCGGCGGGGAGCTGTTGCGCAGTTTTTTCGGTGTTGCAGGAAAGCTGAGCGAATACAAGAATGAAGGAAAGCACAGAACGTTGGACCATGTCTCGCAAATCTCGTTAGAGTTTTCTTACCAAAGCCATGGCTTTGGCACAAAACCTACAGAAAAACTGGCTAAGAAGCAAAGCTTTCCTCGTAGTAACCGACCCGTCCCGCCCCGACAAAGTCGGGGCATTTGAGTGGACGAGGCGGGATCACCTGCTTGTCCGCCAATCTTTCCGCGAAGCGGTCACTTCGTGATTGGCGGAATCG
>JBHHZW010000390.1:0-2746 GCA_046758305.1 Bacteroidota bacterium
TCCAAACGAGATTCGGAGTCGCCAGAAGCAGTAGCAAGCTCGCGACAACGACACGCGCGCTCAGAGTTCTCAGCGGCGTGTCTGGAATTCTTTTCGCAAGATCCTGGAAACCCATGACGCAGAAATACAGCATCAGAATGATTAACGGAAAAAGAAAACGAACATCATTGATCGGATAGAAGATCACGGGAATAAGATAAAACAGGAGGAACAGTATCAGCAAGCGAGCCGTCTCCGAGTCCTTGATCACGCGATACAGTCCGTAGCCGGAGAAACCGATTGTTATGATAGTCAGTGGATACTGTCCAAACTTCAAGATTCGAGAAACCACAGAAATGGAAGGTTCGGTCAGAAGGACCAGAGCATATTTCACGCCCACAAATTGCGGAAAGAACAGCAACGTCCCTACTGATTCCTTGTACACTTGGAAATTGGTTTCAGCCCGGACGATGAATTCTCTCAGCAAACTTGCGTTCTCGCCGGTGAAGTAGTGCGTAAGGAAAAGCTTTGTGTTCCTCCAATCGGGTACCTCTATCCTCGCCACGATGATCTCGTTCCTGACGAGCCAGAGGAGATAGAAGAAAAGGGGTACGAGCAGGACAAGAAAGGCCCGTTGGTAGTCTTTTCTCAGCAAGAAAAACAGTGTGCCGCTCAACACGATCGCCAAGCCTAACTCCCGGAGGAACATACCTGCACAGATTGTGGCAAGGAAACCAACCACAAGCCAGGCGCTCGGTTTATCGCTTGCGACAATTTTTTCCGCGAGGATAAAGAACAGAACGAGACAAGCTACAAAAGGAATTTCCGATAGGATTTGAGTTGAGTAAATGATGACCAGAGGATTGATCACAAGGAAAAAGGTTCCCCAGAACGCAACACTCCGACCTGCTTTCTTCGCAGTCCAGAAGTAAAAGAGCATCAGGAAGAGCGAGCCCATGCCAACTGTCAAAATCTTCGCAGGGATGATACCGTACGGTGAAAACCGGGCAATGGGCGCTAGCAACACCGAATACAACGGAGCATGGAAGACATACCGCGAGGGCTCAGGACCTGTCGCATCTTTGAATCCTTCAAGCTGCGCTAGCGAGCGCGCCCAGGATAGATAGCGCGCACTATCGGGGCTGAAAATGAACGCGTCGTTCAGGGAGAGCACGCCAATAGTCAGAAAGAGCGCGCATAAAAACCACAAGCGGAAGTCGCGTGACATTCTACGCGGAGCCCAGTGGTCGTCAGCTGAGAGAAGCAGATGGTCGGAAGCTCGCATTATTCTTGGCAATGAATCACTAAAAGGGTAGAGCCCTTTCTCGGAATCCCCCCTTTCGCAAAGGGAAGACCGTGATACCAGCACGAACGCTCAAGCATCAGAAAACCAACCACAATTCTTTGCAAGCCCAGCTAAGAGCCGACGGTATATCTCAGACGAGTCTCTGAATTGGCAGCACTTTGTCCAGCTGTTAGGACGTTTTTACTTTCTTTCTCGAAAGAAAGTAACAAAGAAAGGTTTGCGAAATCGTAAGGCGCATTGAAAGCAGCCACCGCGCATGCCATTCGATTTCGGCGCTCGAGCGCCCGCTCACCTGCGGACGAGACGTAGGCGCCGAAATCGAGGACCCGCAATAAGCGGCGGGCCCCCGCACCGTCACGATTTCGCAGGGCGGGGTTAATGATTGTTATCATCTTCATCAAAAAGCTCTCCGGAATCGTCGGCCGTGCGCGGTGGACGGCTTTGCGTGCGTTCTCGATTCCGGACCGCTCAGACCAGGTGGAAGTGATTACATCCTTAGAGGTCCGGAATCGATGGCATGTGTAAAGGCCGATTCAACACGGGGAGTTGAGATTCCGGCGTCCTTTCTTTGCTCACTTTCTTTCGGACGAGCAAAGAAAGTGAGAAAACGGTCCATCGGCACAACGCGCATCCTACCCTCTAAGTGAGTTATTGCCTTATCTAATGAGTCATCCTTACTCTTCCCGCCAACCACACAACAATTGATATTATCAATCCAGGATACATCGGCTCGATCGCCAGCGGATAGACAGGACTCCCTCCCACTCGATCAATGAACCCGGCTATCAGCCATCCCGTGGACGTCAACCATCCGAGAAGCATCGCCCAGAACGCAGCGTTTGGCTTCATGGCAAGTCTCGGAAAATAGCTAGCAACGACCGGAACGATGAGCCCTGGAATAATTGCTGTCCCAATCGTGTACCAGAGACGCACGACCGATGGAATGGAGAGAGCGAGAACGATGGCAAGTGTTCCAGTGAGGATCAGTCCAAGCTTTGTATAACGGTTGATCTTGTCCTCAGAAGGGCTGTGATGAAGCTTCCCGTAAACATCCTTCCCGACCGTGATGGCCGAAATCAGCGTCAGACTGCTTAGAGTTGACATGATCGTCGCGAGCATTCCTACGTAAAACAGCCCCTTCGCCACGACCGGGAGCGTGCGTTCTGCCAGCAACGGATAGGAGAACATCGGTTCGGTGAGATGGGGCAATGCCGCTCGCCCATAGAGTCCGGTGCACGCTGTCAGGAAATCAAACACGAACCAGAACAGAATCGAGACGAGAATGCCCCGTTGCGCTGTTTTGGCATCCTTTGCCGCGTAGCACCGCTGATGGAAGGCTGGATCGACGAGCGTCCAGAGCGCGATGAAAAACCATACCGTAATGTACTGCATGGTGTTTCCGCCGTGCCAGGTGAGATGGAGCAAAGGAACGTTTTGCTGAATGAAGTCAAGACCACCGAG
>JBHHZW010000391.1:0-2741 GCA_046758305.1 Bacteroidota bacterium
CGATCGACATTTTCTACGAGCGGTACAAAGATCAGCGCGTTGACAAGGTGGTGAGCGTAGAATCTCGGGGATTCATCTTCGGATCCTTGCTCGCATACCGCTTGGCCGCGGGATTCGTTCCTATCCGAAAACCCGGGAAACTACCGGCGGATAAGATACGGGAGGAATACCAGCTCGAGTACGGAACGGACGCGATGGAAATCCATCGAGATGCAATCGAGCGGGGAGAACGTGTCTTGATGCACGACGACTTGCTCGCCACAGGCGGGACGGTTCTCGCTGCCTGCAAACTGGTCGAACGACTTGGAGGTGAAATAATTGGGCTCTCGTTCTTGATCGAGCTCAAATTCCTCCGAGGAAGGGAAGGCCTCAAGAACTATGATATTTTTTCAATCATCAGCTATGAGGAGGAATGAGGAACGCTCGACGCTTTCGACCGGGACCGCAGCACCAGAAATTGAAGCTTCCATCCATGAGGGCTTGAAGTTTCGAGTGAGTGATTTCGGTCGCAAGAAAAATGTTGTCCATTGCCGCTATACCTAAGGATTTTACATTCGGATGTCCGAAGGGGAAACCGGCGCGTTTCGGGGCTGGAAGACGGGATTGGAGAAGTACAATGTCATCGTCGTTGGAATCAGACGTAATAACGCGGCAAGCTAGAAGAAATCCTCAAAGGACTACAAACTGACCTTCCCGCTCACCGGAGATGTGGATCAGTCGACCAGTAGAGCGGACGATCTTCAGTGGCTTGGTGGACTCATTCCGGTCTCAAGACGTGTCACGTATGTCATCGATAGAGAGTGGTCAATCCGTTCCGTCATCCATTGAGAATGCAACATCCCTAAACATGTGAGATCTGTTTTTGAAACGGTTTCCGGTTTGTGATGTTGTTGTCATTACCGGAGAGGGTAGAACTGAGAAAAGTTCTACCCTTTTTTATTGCATAAGACGACAGATTGTCTTAAATTTGCGAGTGTAACTCTTTGAATCGTAAGGGCATACGGCGATGAAGACTATTATCGAGCCGTTTCGGATCAAGGCTGTCGAGCCGATTCGCTTCACCTCCCTCGAAGAGCGCGAGAAGATCCTGGAGGAGAGTGGCTACAATCCGTTCCTCATCCGAGCCCAGGACGTTCTGATCGACCTGTTGACCGACAGCGGTACGGCTGCGATGAGTGCGGCGCAGTGGGCTGGCGTGATGGAGGGCGACGAATCGTACGCAGGTGCGCGAAGTTTCTTCCGATTTGAGGCCGTCGCTAAGCAGCTGACAGGCTATAAGCATATCATACCGACGCACCAAGGTCGTGCTGCAGAAAAAATCTTGTTCACAATTGCTGGAGGGCGAGGCAAATTTATACCGAACAACACGCACTTCGACACTACTCGGGCCAATGTCGAGTATTCCGGTGCAGAAGCGGTCGACCTCCCCGTCGAAGAAGGGAAACATCCCAGTAGCGTATCCGATTTCAAGGGAAACATGGACGTGGCAGCACTCGAGCGGTTCATTAAGGACATAGGTGAGGAAAACATTCCACTGTGCATGATCACGATCACGAACAATTCTGGTGGAGGTCAGCCGGTGTCGATGGAGAATCTACGGCGGACGAAACAGCTGTTGCGACGCTATGGGATCCCGCTAATCTTGGATGCCTGTCGATTCGCTGAGAACGCTTTTTTCATCAAGAAGCGCGAGAAGCGGTACCGAAACGTTTCCCTTCGGGAAATCGCATGGGAGATGTTCTCATATTCGGATGGCTGCACGTTTAGCGCAAAGAAGGACGCGCTGGTCAATACGGGTGGGTTCCTGGGCTTGAATGATGACGAATGGGCCACGGAGGCGCGCAATATTCTAATCGTCACGGAGGGGTTTCCCACATACGGTGGCCTTGCGGGTCGCGACTTGGAGGCGATCGCCCAGGGCCTCGACGAGGTCCTCGATGAGCACTATCTCACATACCGCATCCGCTCCGTTGAGTATCTTGGCGAAAAGCTTACTGAGGCTGGGATTCCGATCGTTCAGCCTCCCGGGGGTCATGCAATCTACCTCGATGCTAGGGCGTTTGCTCCCAAGATTCCGTCCCACGAATTTCCAGGGCAATCGATCGTTTGTGAATTGTACCGGCTCGGCGGGATCCGTTCGGTCGAAATCGGAAGCGTCATGTTTGGGAAATATGATCATGCGACGGGGCAATTTCGGCCGCCAGCGATGGAGTTGGTCCGCCTGGCGATTCCCCGCCGCGTGTACACCCAGAGCCACATCGATTACGTGATCGAGGTAGTCATTGAGGCGTACAAGAACCGTAACTCACTGCGGGCGATGAAGATTACATACGAGGCACCAGTCCTTCGACATTTCACCGCACGGTTTCAGTACATCGATTGATGCGTTCGTCAGCGAGCGACTTCAGCAGACCGCCATACCACCATAAAGCAACGACGCGACAAACAGTGCACGAAGGCGTTAACAACCTCGACCCTAATCTCGTATCTGTTGGGCAATCTCAAAGCAACCCACTTATGTCGAAGTGTCCGATATGTCAAAGTGAGAATGAATGGTTTGTGACGAGCTGCAAGCATTGCGGAAGCTTCCTTCAGAATAAGGTGGATACCCTGAACCTCTTCGAGACCCTTTGGAAATTGGTTGACTCCCCAGTAGAGGCATTCCGGAAGATCGTCCTAGCTGAACACAAGAACTATGTCGTAGTGCTCTCCGGATTCTTTGGAGTCGCGTTTGGTTTTTG
>JBHHZW010000392.1:0-2734 GCA_046758305.1 Bacteroidota bacterium
CGAGACCAAACGGCAAGAGATAATCTGCATCGGGCTCAGGCGAACCAGCGAAGCTCTGTCGGTACATCCCCTTGTGTTCGAGGAAGAGCACAGGGTCTTCCTCGCGACAGGCTGTCTTCAATAGACCCTTCGCATCCGCTGCGGTTGAGGGATACACAATGCGCAGACCTGGACAGTGCAGAAAAATACTCTCGATGTTCTGACTGTGATAGTGACCGCCGTGGATGTAGCCACCCACGGCGACGCGCACGACGACGGGGCAGCTCCAAGTGTTGTGCGAACGATAACGGTACATCGCGAGCTCGTTTTTCAACTGCATCATCGCGGGCCAGATGTAGTCACCAAACTGCACTTCGACGACCGGCTTGTGTCCGCGCAGCGCAAGTCCCGTCGCGGTCCCCACGATGCTCGCTTCCGCCAGAGGCGAGTTGAACACTCGTTCGGGTCCGAATTTCTCCGTCAATCCTTTTGTCGCCGTGAACACTCCACCTTTTCTCCCCGCTACGTCCTGGCCGTAAATGAGCATTCTGGGATTTCGTTCCATTTCTTCCGCCAACGCATGGTTGATGGCATCGACCATCACGATCTTCTGGCCAGAGTGCTCGGGCTCAACAAACCCCTCCTTCGGCACGCTCAGAGAAGGAGAGTAGACGTACATCATGGCAGTGGTCGGGTCTGGAAGCGGCTCGTTTTCCGCCCGGTCCGCTGCCTCGTCCACCCGCTGGATGATTTCGTGCCGGATGCGCTCGGCATCTGCCTCAGCAAGGATACCCTGCTCGATCAGGTAGCGTTCGAACGATAGAATCGGATCACGACGGCGGTCTGCTTCGATATCTTCCTTGCTCCGATACTTTGAGTGGTCGTCGGAGGAGGAATGCGGGAGTAAACGAACGACATCCGCATCGATGAGCGCAGGTCCTTCACCCCTACGCGCTTTCTCGACGGCTTCCACCGCGACTTTGTAACATTCGAGGAAATTTGTTCCATCGACCAGATACCGATTCAGCCCGCGGTATCCAGCGGTCATCTCGTAGACGGAATTGCCAGCGACCTGGTCGCTGATTGGAACTGAAATTGCCCACTTGTTGTTCTCGATGCAAAAAATGACCGGATATCGCTCGCGACTTGCCCAGTTCACGGCTTCGTGAAATTCCCCTTCGCTGGTCGAACCCTCGCCCGAAGAAACGTAAACAACCTCCTCAGAACCATCCTTCGCGACGCCCATCGCCGTTCCGACTGCCTGGAGGTACTGAGTGCCCGTCGGACTCGACTGTGTCGGAATCCGGAGTTTCCTGTCGCCATAGTGCGCAGGCATCTGTCGACCCCCTGTGCTCGGGTCGGTGGCTCGGTGGAGAGCACTTAGAAGCACATCTTCTACCCTTACTCCCAGTTGAAGCGAGAACGCGAGGTCGCGGTAGTAGGGATAGGCCCAGTCAAACCCGGGTCGCAACGCCATGGCGACGGCTGTCGCGATGGCCTCGTGACCGGAACCCCCGATGTGGAAGAACACTTTCCCCTGCTTGAGCAACAGCAGCATCTTCTCATCAATTCGCCTTGCCAGCAGCATATTTCGGTATGCCGAGAGCAGCCCTTCCCGCGTAAGATCCTTCAGCGCCATCTCCACTCGGACCTTCCCACCGTCGGAACGCTTTGTCTTGTCGACTTCAATCACTTTTCTTGGTGAAGCCATTCAGTCTCCTTCTTCAATTGTGAATCCAATAAGACGCTGAGCGCAGATACCGAAATCGGTTTCGTTTGGACTGCGAAGACCTCCTCAAAGCTCCTCAGAAGATTCGCCCTGACTAGCTGGATATCGACCGCACGTCCGAGGACCTGCTGCAGGGACGTCACTCCTTTGTGGAAGATGCCGCACGGAATGATGCGTTCGAAGTACGAGAGATCGGTGTTTACGTTGAACGCAAACCCATGCATGGTGACCCATCGGCTGACCTTAATTCCGATCGCAGCAACCTTGTCGCCACCAACCCAGACACCCGTCATCCCCTCGACCCGTGCCCCATCGATCCCAGATGCTCGGAGGGTTCGAATGATGACCTCTTCGAGGTCGCGAAGGTATCGGTGGACGTCGAGGTAGTAGTCCTTCAGGTCCAGAATCGGATAGCCAACGATCTGACCGGGCCCGTGATAGGTGACATCGCCTCCGCGGTCGATTTGATACACATCCACGCCCCTACGCTTCAGTTCCTCCTCCTTTGCGAGAAGATGATTGTCGTTCGCGCTCTTCCCGAGGGTATAGACATGCCTGTGTTCCGTCAGAATCAGAACATCCGGGATATTTCCATCGACCCGCGCGTTCCACACACGGCGCTGGAGATCCCAGGCCTCATCGTAAGCGCCCAACCCAATATCAACGGCCAGACATTCCATGGTTCTTTGTTCTCGAGCTCCCAGATGCACTCGTCAGATGTTGATCGACTTTCCGCAGGCGTCCGCTGCAGCTTCCATGACCGCCTCCGAGAGTGTCGGATGCGCATGAACTGTCTTGATGATCTGCTCGGCGGTTGTCTCCAGGGTTTTCGCGACACCAAGCTCCGCGATCATTTCCGTCGCCTCGGAACCGAGGATATGGGCGCCCAGGAGTCCTCCATACTTCGCGTCAAAGATTACTTTGACAAGTCCCTCAGTCTCTCCGATGCCCAACGCCTTGCCGCTGGCACGGAACGGAAATCGTCCAACCTTCACCTGAAGCCCCTTCTGCTTTGCTTTCTCTTCC
>JBHHZW010000393.1:0-2711 GCA_046758305.1 Bacteroidota bacterium
TGCTTCGGACGAACACCGTCACGTCGTTTTCTCGCAGGGCCTCCACAAAGGCACTCATGCGTTCGCGGCTGCTCGGCCGGAGAGTTGCAGCAACTCCCGAGAGGTTCATGAAATCGATCGAGTGGAAGGGGATAATGTTCACTTTGCACGGAATTTGTCTTGCAAGTGCAACGAGTCGCTCGAGGTCTCGATCTGTGTCGTTCAAGTGGCGGAAGAGGATATACTCGAACGTCGGCCGAAGCCGCGTTCGCTCATAGTAGTACCGCACGGCATCCAGCAGGATGTCCAGAGGGTACTTTCGCGTAATCGGCATCAACCGTGCACGAAGCCCGTTGTCCAGAGTGTGGAGTGATACCGCCAGCCTCACTTTCCGTTCCTCATCCGCCATCCGACGAATACTCACAGCCCAACCTGCCGTCGATACGGTAATGTGGCGTGAACCGATGCTCAGACAGCGTCCATGAGTCAGAATCTCGACCGACTTCATGACGTTCTCGTAGTTCATCAGGGGTTCGCCCATTCCCATATAGACGATGTTTGTAATTCGCCGCGGTGAATGCTTTTGGGCCTCGATGACTTGGTCAACAATTTCTCCCGGAGTGAGGTTGCGCGTGTATCCCATTGCTCCTGTCGCGCAGAATTTGCAATCGAGTGGACAACCGACTTGAGTCGAAATACAGAGCGTAAGCCGTTTTTCCGTGCTGGCCCCGACAGTGTCGATCGGGTCCGGAGGGATGAGCACACTCTCGATCCTCAAACCGTCCGATAGCGCGAAGAGGAATTTCGTCGTCCCGTCGATTGAAGATGTTTCATAGTTCGAAGCATCGAGATGAGAAATCATAGCCACTTCCGCGAGGCGAGCTCGAAGATTCCTGCTGATGTCGCTCATTTCTTCGAATCGCTTGACACCTTTTGCACAGAGCCAGGAAAAGATCTGCCGACCTCGATAACGCGGTTCCCCGAGCTCCTCAGTGAAATCTTCCAGCTCTTCGAGGGTCAGTCCTTTAAGATTTTTCTTCTTCATCGACGGTGGAAAATGTACAGAAAAATGGTGTCCGAAGCAAGATGATCCTGCAAGCTTCATTCGAAGTCTCGCTCAGCTTGCTGATATAGTTCTCCATCTGTTAATGCTCGGTCGGATTCTCTCCATCCTCGTGTCCGCCGGTTACTAATTCCTCATGGGCAATACAACCCCGAGGCGGCAGAGCACAGAACCTCCTTATGAGTCGTTCATTGAGGGAAAGCTCTCTTTGTGATCCTCCGAAAGTCAAAGTCAAGTGGAAACTCCTTTCACCAAGCCCCGAACTCTCTCCAACAACGCCCGCATGTCCTTGGGAAGGTCTGAATCAAATTTCATGAACCTTCGACCGACAGGATGGACAAAACCCAGTGTTTTTGCGTGCAAGGCTTGACGAGGCATTACAGCGAGCAGGTCCTGGACGATACGCTTTTGCTTCGTGCCGCTTCCCCCCCAGGCGATCCGACGACCGCCGTAAGTCGGGTCACCGAAGACCGGGTGTCCGATGTGATGCAGATGGACTCGAACTTGATGTGTCCTCCCGGTCTTGAGGCGCAATCGAACAAGTGAGAGATAACCAAACGGCTCAAGAACCTCGTATTCAGTCACCGCCAGTTTTCCCGACGCTACGACGGCAAATTTCTTCCGGTCGCTTCGATGTCTCCCGAGCTCTGCCTCAATTGTCCCCTTCTGACTGCTCAAGATTCCCCATATGACTGCCCAGTATTCTCGTTCGATTGTCCGCGCCGAGAACTGCCCAGAGAGGAACCGATGAGCCGCCCCGTTTTTTGCCACCACCAAAAGTCCCGATGTATCCTTGTCCAGACGATGCACAATTCCGGGGCGCGTCTCGTCGTCCACGATAGCAAGCTCAGCCGAATGATGCAGAAGTGCGTGAACGAGCGTTCCAGTAAAGTTGCCGTAGGAGGGATGGACGACCATCCCGGCAGGTTTATTCACGACGAGCAGTAAATCATCTTCAAAGATGATGTCGAGAGGGATCGGCTCGGGAACGACGCGGGGTCGTGTGGCAGCAGTAATCGTCACATGGATTTTTTCACCAGGAGAAACCTCGTAGCTCGGTTTGACAACTTTTCCATCGACGAGAACAAGTCCTTGCTCGATGGCCTTCCGAACTTTCGACCTGGATGCATGCTCGATTTGGTGCGCGAGAAACTTGTCGATACGCTCTTTCTTCTTGCGGACGGGCACGATGATGTCGAGTTCACGCGTCATGAGCGGGCAACGCGAGGGGGATGGGCTATGACTGGTGCCCAGGTCGGGATGGAATTCTATCGGACTTCACACCGGAGTTTGGATCTGAGGGAGAGGTTGCCTTCCCCGCGCCCGGTTCATCGGCAGGGTCAGCGGGACCGTCGGAAAAAGCTAGAGCGTTTGCCGCGGCAACCGTTCCCGGCTCTCTCTGGCCAGAGTACCGTCGGTGGAAAACCAGCACCAGGAAAACACCGATCGTGATCGAAGCATCTGCAATGTTGAAAACCGGCCAGCGCGAGAGATGATAACCGAAGAGATCGATGTTGAAAAAATCGACGTCAATGAAGTCGACTACTCTCCCCTGGAAAAGCGGCAGGCCCTCAAAGAAGGCACCGTAGAACACCCGGTCGATCAGATTGCCTATTGCTCCTCCAAGGATCATCGCGAGCGAAATTCGCACCGGGAAGGGCTCAGATCG
>JBHHZW010000394.1:0-2711 GCA_046758305.1 Bacteroidota bacterium
TGATAGCGTACTAGTGCCGTTCCAACTTGTTGCGGCTAGACGAAAGGTCGTCCATCCACAATGGCGTAACCGTCGCGGGTACCATTCTCTTAAGCCCAAATAGTTGGAACGGTACTAGAAGTCTTGATCGCTTTTCGAGAATCAAGCGGACAGCCTGGGATGAAGAGGAGCCATGAAGAGAAGCTGGATGGCTGAGCTCGTCTCTCACTACGAGAAGATTCAGCGCCACTATCCTCAGGACCGGTTGATGATTCTGTTCGACATCGACGGCACCATGCTGGATATGCGCTACATGGTTCTCCATGTTCTCCACGCTTTTGATAAGGAACATGGCAGTCGCTTTTTCAGGACTCTCAAAGTCTCCGATATCGCCGTCCACGAGAACCAACTGGAGCGTTTCTTGGACGAGCTCCGCATTCCACCTGAGAAGCACGCCGGGATCGTGAGTTGGTACGACGAGCACCGCTGGTCCTCGGAGTCTATCCTTCAGTCTCATCATCCCTTTGCCGGAGTTCTGGAGGTCATCCGATGGTTCCAGCTACAGCCGAAAACATTCGTGGGCCTGAACACCGGACGCCCCGCCGCTCTTCTCGCTGATACCTTGAGGTCTCTCAACAAGTTAGGCAGTGAGTACAAGGTCCGGTTCAGCGAAGAGCTGATCCATATGAATCCGCAAGGGTGGGAACAGGAGGTGGAAAACTCGAAGGTCGCCGGGGTTCGCCATTTTCAAGAAAAGGGCTATCGGGTCTTCGCTTTCGTGGACAACGAGCCCGCAAACTTGAAGGCGGTCTCCAAACTCGACTCCAACCACGAAATCCTGCTCCTCCATGCCAATACCATCTTCGAGTCCAAGAGAGCCCGGTTACCGGCCCGAACTGTCAGAGGAAGAGCGTACGATCTAACCGAGCTTATTCCAGAGAAAAGGCTGCCCGGGCACCTCCAGTTCGTCTGGCACGGCATCAACGACGAGGTGAATCTACGTCAGTTCCTTGCTTCCGATATTAGCTGGGGTGAATGTGATGTCCGCATGGATCCGTTGGGTCAGGAACTGATCCTTCGTCACGATTCTTTCCAAGACACTCCCCTCGATACCGATGAGCAATGGCTTCCCTTCGATCAGCTCCTGGGTGTGTTAAAGGAAAAAGGCAAGTCGCTCAAGATCGACTTGAAAGGGGGAGGAGCTCTCCTGGAGAAAGTCCTGGAGCTCGTCGATGCTCTACGCTTCGAGGACTCGAGCTTGTGGTTCAACGGAAACGTGGAGAGGCTTCAGGAACAGGGCATCACGAGATTGGCTCGTGCCCGGCCACAGGCGATATTGCAGTGCCCGGTTGATTTCCTTGCTCCTCTGATTTGCAGCGCCCCGGAAAAAGCGAAAGAGGTCCTGGACTTGTTCATAGGCTGGGGCGTGAACCGCTTCTCCATCAACTGGCAGATCCAGGACACGCGCCGCTTTTTTGATCAGATGGACCACTGGGGGCTTGAAGTCAACATCTACAACGTGCCCGACCTGGAGTCGTTTCTGCAAGCCGTGCTCCTCATGCCTCGCTCTATTACCTCTGATTTCAACTTTCCCAAGTGGCACTACTACGGAAGGGGTTCAGGGGAGGACGATAGCCATTATGAGTACTCGGTGAGGAAGACACGGATATCCCGAGAATAAGAGCTGGCCGTCACGGTTCATCCGAGCGAGCTTGGAAGCGGGAAATGGCGTTCGTCTATCTGGGCGAGACTCCGGGAACCTTTCGCTCCAACAACAACTGGTTGAAGGCGGGAAGAGCCTCCTCCATGACTTCCTTCAGTCCCTCCAACTGAACGTCCAGTGCAGCGGATAACTCGTTGAGGGCGTCGTGGGCCTGATCGGTCGGCCTGGTATCTGAGCTGGCGACAACCCTTCCGATGGAGGAGATTTCGTTGTTGAGCTTGACCGGGAAGCTCAACACGTCGTTGCCTCGCCTGATCTTGAGTTGTACAAGCTCATCGAGAATCCCGGTCAATTTCTCCTTCAATTCTTTGGCCGCCACCAGAACGCTTCCACTTTCCCGCACGCGCCGGGCTCGGGCTTCAGCAGCCTCCAGTTGCTTCAGAGTAGTGAGGATCCGCTGGGCGGCTTGGTGAGCCTCGCTGACCCGATGGCGGATCCGCATCAGCAGAGCGAACTGCTCCTCGAAGTCTTCCTGAGTCGTGGGGAGACGGGGATCCTTTCGGATTTCGAAGCGTTCCGTCAGCGAGCGGCCGCCAGCCGTGAGACGGACCTGGTAGGTCCCGGGCACGACAAGGGGCCCCCGCACCGAGCCTCCGAAAAGGATGCTCCCACCGGGAGCCTCGACGCCATCCGGATGCCGCATATCCCAGACGAAGCGGTTCATGCCTGCCCGGGTGAACAAACTCTGCTGGCGAGAGCCGCCGCCGACAAAGAAGGCCGTCACCGGATCGGGCGCTGGCCTTGTCTTCTGAGGGCCGCTCTTGAAGCTGTTGATCGACCTGCCGTCGCCGTCGAGGAACTCCAGAGTGACCTCTTCCTCGGTCTCCTCTCGAAAATAGTATTGCACGATCACACCATGGGGAGGGTTTTGGCCGACACCGCGGGTAGCAAAGCCGCCGCGGCGCATCCGGTAGGCGGCTCGCGGTTTGAAAAGGTAGAGATCGGACGAAGCGACCTTCCCTGAAAGCTGCTGGAGGGGCGTCAGGTCGTCCAGGATCCAGAAGGCGCG
>JBHHZW010000395.1:0-2710 GCA_046758305.1 Bacteroidota bacterium
GGGGCCGTCGTTGGCTTATCGTTCGCTGTGATGATTCTCTATCCGCTGTATGAAATGTGGTTGAAGAAACCGGAAAAGCCCGTGAGTTGAAATTAACAATCTCACAGAAACTGTTTTGACGCGGGGCGTGTTTGAAAGGTTATGATATCATCGGACGGTTTGCAGGAAGGGCAGACACGGTTTGTTCAGCTCATTCGGCGTCTGAAGTGGGCGGTCCTGATCTTCGTTCCCGCTTCACTCTTATCCGAGGCATCCCGGGCTCAGGGCTGCTGCACCGCCGGCACACCGATTCTCGGGACCTTGGAACTCGGTTCGTCTCCTCCGAACACGCTCCAGTTCAACGTGACGTATGAATACACCTTCCGGGATCGCTTCTACCTCGGAAACGATCGAGTCGATGACCCCACCGTATATGGTCAGGCCCGACGCGACCAGGCGATACACTCTGTACTGCTTGAGACTGCGTATGGTCTTTCACGCCGCGTGTCCGTGAGTTCTGTGCTATCGTTCACACGTCGTGGTCTGGACCGTACTTCTTCTGCCCCGGGAGGAGGTGTCACGACCTCACTGAATAACTCCGGGCTCAGCGATGGTGTATTTTTGGTGAAGTATAGCATCGTTCCGCTTGGTCTCATCTCCCAGCGCGAGGTGGCTCTCGGAGGCGGCGTCAAAGTCCCGTTAGGATCGTACGACAAGACACAATTGAACAGGGTTGTTTTCCCGTTCGACATGCAACAGGGCACAGGTTCGTGGGATGGCATCCTCTGGGGTTACTTCTATCAGGGTTTTCTTCCGACGAGGGTGCATCTGTTTGCGAATGCGTTGCACCGATTTACCGGGACGAACAGGGTCGGATACAAGTTTGGAAACGAGATCTTTGCGACCGTTGGCGTGAGTTATCGTACGCCGCGGTATCTTGATTTCTCTCTTCAAGGGCGCTATCGGCATCTCCAGGCGGACGAGCTCGGTGGTGCTCCATTGCTCAACACTGGAGGCGATTGGCTCTACCTTGTTCCAACTGTTAACGTGAATCCAGCGAATGATGTCTCGGTGCGGCTTTTCAGTCAGTTGCCGGTGTACCAGAGTGTCACCGGCATCCAACTGACGACCACCTATACGCTGGGCCTTGGAGTGGCATACAACGTGAGATTATGACTCGTATACGATTAGATGTGGAAGATTCACCATAGAGATGGGGCAAGGAACTCTACTTTCAAAACAGCCTCTCATCACCCGGAGTACTTACTTTGAAGACTTCGCTCCGTAACAGCTGAAGCAAAGGAGTAAGCGGCATGCCGAGGTTGAGCACAGCGATCTTGATGTTCCTCGCGTTGATTTTTCTCCAATGTCAAGATCAAAGGGATCGAGAGGCCGGACCTCTGGTGGGCGTTGGAAATCCCGCGGACGTACCTGAACCCGGGGAAACTCCGAACCCAAACCAGTGGCTTGTCTCTCCTGTGTTCGATGGTGGACCCGGGAAGGATGGGATTCCAGCACTCGAGGATCCCGTAATGATTGCTACCTCTCAAGCATCCTACCTGAGGGAAACCGACTTAGTCATCGGTTTCGTGGAGGGAGACGAAGCCCGAGCGTATCCGCACCCGATTCTCGACTGGCACGAAATTATCAACGATGCCGTGGGCGGAAAGGAAATCGCTATATCATATTGTCCCCTTACCGGAACCGGAATCGGATACGACCGAGTCATCAACAATACCCAGACAACGTTTGGCGTATCAGGGTTGCTCTACGAGAATAATCTCATTCCGTACGACCGCGCTACGGACAGCAACTGGTCACAAATGCTCATGAAGTCTGTCAACGGTGTGCTCATCGGGACACAGGCCAAGGTTGTTCGGGTCATCGAAACGAGCTGGAGCACCTGGAAGAAAATGTTTCCCGGTACTAAGGTCGTGTCGACCAACACAGGCCATGACCGACCCTATGACCGATATCCGTACGTCAGAGGCGCCAGCGATTACCGTGATGACCACAATTTTGTGCTCTTTCCGATCGGCTTCGACGACAGGCGGCTTCAACGGAAGGATCGGGTACACGGCATCATCGTCAACCAGCGAACGAAGGTCTATCCTTTCAATAGTTTTGGTGGGCAGAAGACTGTCATTAACGATGTCGTGAACGGACAACCGGTCGTGGTCGGCGTGAGCGGTGCCGATAATCTGATCGTGAGTTATCTCCGAACAGTTTCCGGAGTGGATCTCGAGTTTGAGATCGTCACGGACAATTTCGAGATTTATCCGTTCAACCTCCGCAGTGACGACGGAACGATCTGGAACGTTCTAGGCAAGGCCGTCTCTGGCCCGCGTGTGGGCCAGCAGCTGGTCCCGACTCTTTCCTACAATAGCTTCTGGTTTGCGTGGGGAACCTTTTTCCGAGGAGCGGACATCTACGGGCAGTAGTTGACTGTCCTCACATCCGCCGCTCCTCCAGCCGGTACCTCCGGATGAAGACCTCAACCCATTCTGTTGACTTTGGAATTCCCGGTCGGTATATTTACCTACCCTTTTTTGAATCCTGAACTACATTTGCGGAATCTCCGCTTCATTCGCAGGAGCGCTGGCCGACTAGGAGGTCCTATGCAAATCAAGGAAAAGATTACCGGTGATGTTGTTGTCTTGAAGTTCAAAGGAAGTCTCATGGGGGAGCCGGACACGACAAAAATTCGCCAGAAGATCCACAGCCTCGTCCA
>JBHHZW010000396.1:0-2701 GCA_046758305.1 Bacteroidota bacterium
GCCATTTGGAAAATTGCCTGGCCCGCCTGGTACACATACTTCTTAACAACTTCTAAGTTTTGTTTTAGATTGTCCACATTTAGTCATTTGAAGCTATATAGCCTTCTTTCTCAAGGTGCAGGATAACAGCTTGCACACACTCTTCCGGTGATGAGTCGGTTGTATCCAGCACTATGTCCGCATCGTCCGGTTCCTCGTACGGATCCGATATGCCGGTGAACTCCTTGATGATTCCCGCACGTGCCTTGGCGTAGAGCCCCTTGCGGTCTCGCTGCTCGCACACTTCTACAGGCGTGGCGACATGAACAAGGATAAAACCGCCCCCGGCTTCTACCATCTGCCTGACTTGCTTTCGTACACTGTCATAAGGTGCGATGGGCGCGCATATCGCAATACCACAGTTTTTAGTTATCTCCGATGCAACAAAGCCAATTCGCTGAATATTCAGGTCACGGTGTTCTTTCGAGAAGCCAAGTTCCGACGACAAATTCTTCCTGACAATATCTCCATCTAACAAGGTGACAGGTTGTCCTCCAGCTTCTAACAGCTTCACCAACAAAACGTTTGCCAAGGTGGACTTTCCGGAACTCGGCAGGCCTGTAAAGAACACGGTGAACCCCTGTTTGCTTCGCGGCGGATAGGTCCGCCGAAGTTCATCAATCACTTCCGGGAAGGAGAACCAGGTTGGTATCTCACGACCCGTGGCCAAACGCTCTCTAAGCTCGGTGCCTGAAAGCGTTTTGACATCGGCACCTTGTGGAACTTCATCTATCGGCATGTACTCATCCAGGTCTGCCACATACGCCATCATTTTGAAGGGAACCATCTTTATACCAAGCTCCTGCTCATGACTGGCCAGCAGTTCCTGGGCATCGTACGGACCATAGAATGGCTGGCCGCTTGAGTCGGAACCGGGGCCTGCGTGGTCTCTGCCAACGATTAGGTGTGTGCATCCGAAGTTCTTACGGATAATAGCGTGCCACACGGCCTCCCGCGGACCACCCATTCGCATGGCAAGCGGTAGAAGACTCATCATCGCTGTATGATGAGGATAGTGTTTCAGTATCGACATATAACATCTTACACGCGTGTAATGGTCCACATCACCGGGTTTCGTCATCCCAACGACCGGGTGAATCAGCAGGTTTGCTTCAATTTCTTTTGCTGCGCGGAAAGTGATCTCCTGGTGAGCACGGTGCATGGGATTACGAGTCTGAAAAGCAACAATGTGGTGCCATCCAAAAGTTGTGAATTTCTCTCGGAGCTGCGATGGTGTAAGTCGAAATTCCACAAAGTCGTAATGGTGAGGCGATTGCAGAACCTCTAATTTTCCACCCACATACCACGGATTCGTTCTGTTGGTCAGGTAATCGACACCAGGATGCTCCGGGTTTGTTGTTCCAAATACCTGCCGAGCCTCACACATAAGGTCTGGTTGCCAGACATCTTGTACATTGAGAGCGGCGAGCATGACACCTTCGGCATCTCGCAGCGTCAGAATCGAGCCCTCGCCCAGATTTTTTGCCAGCTCCTCGGTAACATCAAGCATAATCGGGATCGGCCAAATAGTGCCGTCGGCCAACCTCATCTTCTCACAAACACTCTCATAATCATTTCGACAAAGAAATCCCTCAAGAGGTGAGAAACCACCATTAGCAAGAAGTTCAAGGTCACAAATCTGGCGAGGTGTGAGATCCCAGGACGGCCAATCCCGGGAAAGATGCTTGAGCTCCTCATCTCTTTCTTGATCGACGACCAAATTAATCAGTTTATCCCCGTGTGGCGAGATAAGATTCGAATGCATTCCTGCTCTCCTTGAATAAGACCTTAGTTTCTACACAAAAACTCAACTTCAGAATGTATATTCCGGCTTCAGCCAAACCCTCGCAGCATTTCCACAAGAACTTCAGCAGCCTCTTTCTTACGTTCCAATTTACCTGAGTCAGCCTTCGAGATAGCCATCTTGAATCGACGAATAATGCGCTGCTGAGCTAATCTTGTCAATTCGATTGTGTCGGCTGAATCTTTGCCCGTCGGTTTTTTCTCCACCGACCAGACATTCTTGGCGGCCATACATCGAACCACGTCCTCAAGTGTGGCCTTGCGAGAGTAGAAAACGATAGGCACGTCCGGATAGTCAACTACAATCTTCTCAGCAAGTATTAATCCACCATTGGCATTCTGCTTCCAGGCATCAAGGACCCCGGCCAGACGGGTCTTTGCTCTGAGGTAATTTCTATAAGCAGTTCTGATTTCTGCGTTATCCTTTTCCACAAATAACGGTTCTGCTCTTAGTGCTTCGATAGCCTCTCGGTTTGCCGGTCCGGATGGAAAGTACAAGTCGAGAACAAACAGGTCAGGTTTCCAGTTTTCCCGACTATCGATATGGGACTTTACTTCAGCGTAGTTACTTGCCGCGATTATATCGAAGGCTTCTCCGAACACATCACAGAACAGAGGAATCTCAAACTCCTCGTCGTCATCAATAAAGCAAATCCGGAACAATGTTATTTCTCCAGAGTACCAATCAATAGATTCTACTTATGTACTCAACTTGACTGGTTTTTACATAAGTATAGCTCTGACAAGAGCATATGCAACTTGTCATTCTGAGCGCAGCGAAGAATCTCACACTCGGAACGGGGCAAAACCCTATTCTAAGGCCAGATGCTTCGCTTCGCTCAGCATGACAGTTTAAAAG
>JBHHZW010000397.1:0-2696 GCA_046758305.1 Bacteroidota bacterium
GGTGAACCAGCCGGACTTCTTATTACGCTGTGAGGGACATGGCCTGCCCGCCAATCCTTGTGGCGGGTGTCCCGAACGTACACAAGGGGCATTGTCACCCTGAGCGGAGCGAAGGGTCTCAGAGATTTCAAGAGGCAGATACTTCGCTTCGCTCAGCATGACATTGAGGTCGGGACTCGTCCCAAAGGGATCCCTTCGGGAGAAGTCCCTCCCAGCAGTGCAGTATAGGTTTATCGTCTATCTTAAAGCTCTGATGTAGATATCGCCGCCCAAGGTTTCGGCCTGGATCCGCTCTCCCCCACCATTGATCTTCCCGTGGAGCTCGTTATCTTCGATCTTGCCGCGAGTGGCGATCTCCAGCTCGCACACGACTTCTCCACCCGTGGTCGACGCGTCCACCGTCGCTCTGATGTCGCGCGGCACATAGATCACGATGTCACCGCCCGAAGTGTCGAGATACATCCCCCTGGTTTCGCCCCGGGCATGCACTTCGATGTCGCCGCCGGATGTTTCGGCGTCGATTCTTCCGTCGGGAGCCGCGATACGGATATCGCCTCCTGATGTCTCGGCTCGCGTGTCACCCTGAACGTCCGAGACTGTGATATCCCCTCCGGATGTTTCGAGATGGACAGTTCCGACGACCTGTCTCACGATGATATCGCCGCCAGACGTTTCCACGCTCGTCTCACCTTGTACTTCTTGAACCCGGACGTCGCCTCCCGAGGTTACCAGTTTCGCCACTCCGTCGACGGCGCCGAGTCGAATATCACCGCCCGCCGTTGACACGTTTGCCGAGAATTGACGCGGCACCTTGATAGAAAAGCGTGCATCGATACCGTTCCAGTCCCAGAATCTCCAGCCGCGCTTCTTCCAGGTCCCACGCACCTCCACCCGATTGTCCGACTGCCGAAACTGCACGTCGAACTTCCTCAAGTCGTCCGAGTCCCCCCTGACCTCCACCGACACGCTGACTTCCTCGCCCTCCGAGCCCTCGATGGCCACATCCCCCACGTCCGTATCCAGCACGAATTCCCCGCCCGGCTGAACGGTGAAGCTTTTCTCGACCAGTTGTTGGCCGTTGAGGACATCCGCGAAGGCTTCGACGTTCGTGATCCCACTTTTGAATCCGGAACCCCATCCTTCTTGTCGGGCGTCCGCGTAGAAGAGCAAGATAGCGACGAAAGCCACCGTCACCAGCGCGAAGATGCCGAGCTTGATTCCAGCGTTCTTTCCAGGATCCATGAGTTTGCCTTTTCTGACCTTGATTGCTTAGACACCAAAAAGCATGGCTAGTCACTTATTGGACGTAAGAACATCGAGAAAAGTTTCGCTCCAGAAGTGAGAACCTCCCAGCAGGGTGGGAGCTCACGCAGTCACCTTCGTCAGCGCCCTGCCAAGCTCCACGGCAAGCTCGAAATTGTTCTGGCTGATATGCTCAACGTTCAGGCCAATGGTCAGGTCGGTTCCTTGCAACTCTTGGCAAATCTCGTTGGAAACATCGGCGGCCAGCCGTACGGAGTTTTTGCCGATATCACCCGTCGTCAAAGTGCGTAGAACATCTTCGGGAATCTGCACGCCCAGCCACTGAAGGAACTCGAGATTCTGGCTGTTCGCAGCGGGAGCGAAGCTCAGATAGATTCGGCAAGGCTGGAGTCCCTTTTCCCTGCACGCTTTCTCATATTGCGCGAGAAGTGGACAAAGGCCATTCTTATCGAACAACACCTGCGTCGTAAAGAACGAGCATCCGGATCTGGTCTTCTCGACCATTTTCTCCAGTTCATGTTTCCGGGTTGGAATGAGAATGTTCCCAAAGGTTACGCCGTCCATGGACTGAGTCATCCGGTTCACCTCGAGAACTGATGGTCCGGGATAGGAAAACCTGCTCGAGTTGCCCCCAACCCAAACGAAGGCGGACAGATTCAATTCCGAGTGACTTTTCTTGACCCATTCTACCAACGCTTCGGAATTTCTGAGGTGGACGACAACCTTGTTCAAGATAACGTCCACGCCAAGGCGTTTTTTGATCTCTTCCCCAAACTCAGCGACATCCACGTGCTTGTAGTACGGTTCGCCTCTGAAATTCTCATCAACAACTTCCGGAACGTTGATGCGGGAGATATTCGGCAGGTGGTCGAGGACGTCTTTTGCCTGGTTGAAAATTTTTTCCCGCCTTTCAGCGCTCGAGCTCCTCAATGGAGGAACGACTTCGAAGAGGATCTTATCTAGAAGTTGCATCTGGTTATACTATCGTTTTTTCCTGTGACATGCAAGGCCATGAGAGACCTGGAGACCCCAGAACACGCTCCGAAATCCCTGTGCGTGTGAGGGAACCGCCCCGCTTCACGGCCACTGTCGCGAACTTCCGTTGCTCGTGGGGCTTTGGGTTGTTCATTCTGATCCGAATCTATACGTAAGTGTAACACCGACAATGAAGTCATCAGCTCCTGTCGCCGGTATCGGTCTCAGTTCTAATGGATCCGGATCAGTATCCGGATTCCTGTAGTCGTTCCACATCAACAGTGTGGTGACCTCAAGAGCTTCAAAGCTGCGTGAGTATTCTAGGCCGTATTGAGACAGCTTTTCCGGTGTTTCCTCAGGCAGAAGGGATGGATTGACCAGACCATGCCGCTCGCTGTCATAGAAAAACCTAAGAGAACTGCCACTCCACATGTGCGTAATCTCGATAAAGAGGTCAT
>JBHHZW010000398.1:0-2686 GCA_046758305.1 Bacteroidota bacterium
TTGAACGCCCCCAATATCGGAACTCTTTGTCTGTTTAATATTAATTCTTTTTGGTCAAAATTGGGATGCTTTTAACAATAATTAGGGATTTTTTGAACAGGAATGGGGTGCTATTGCCTAAAATCACGCTTTCGCCGAACATGTACGCCGCCCATAGTTGAGTCAAGGTATTGGCTTTTTATCTCTAAGATGCTCTGTTCGGAATACATAACAGATACTGTACTTTATGGAGTTTGCTCTATACATTTAAACTATTTGCCACAAATTTGTATGTTTTAGCTTATTGAAGATGTCAAAAAAAAGAAGGAGATTGGAAGTCAGATAGATTCGAATGACTATTATTGGTCTGTCGTTCCCGCAGATTGGGGAATAGTCTCTTTCGCTTGAGTTTCACCATCGCCAAAGTCTCTGATTTCTTTTGTTATCTCATCCTGCTTTTTAAGGAGATCCTGCATCACTTGAACGAAGGGGATGAGCGATCCTGCAATACTTCCAAAGGCATTTTGGCCTTCTCCCAAAACATACATCTTCTCGATAGGCATTTGTCGATAGATTTCTGGAAGGCCTTGGAGCACTTGCAATTGAAGAAATCGAGCGTCCGTCTGTTTCAATGCCTCGGCCTGTTGCATGATCTTCTGGGCCTCACCTTCCGCTTCAGCAAGTAATGCTTGTCTTATTTGAGCTGCTTCACCCTCTGCTTGCGCTACAAGCTGTGCTTTCTTTGCTAGAGCAGTAATTTCTACTCGACGTCGGTCAGCATCCGCCTCGATTTCGATTCGATTTCGTTCAAGGTCTTGCACCATGATTTCCCGTTCTTTGGCTTTCTTTTGGATTTCAAACTGTACCATCTGTTCTTGCTTGCCCGTTTTCTCCATGACCTCGAGATCACGGGTTCGTGTCACTTCAATCATTTGAGCGCGACGGAGTTTTGCCTTCTCTTCTTCCGCTGCTTTTTTGACTGCTTCCATGTTTTCTTTTAAATCTGAATCTAGAACATCGACGTCCCGAATCTCGACTGAGTGTACCGTCACACCCCATGTCGCCATTAACTCATGGAGTTCGGTGATAACAGCTTCGATGATCTGCCGTCGTTCACGGATGATTTCTTCGATGGGCATATTCGCACAGGTTGTACGGATGATTGATTCTGCAGCGTTCCGGATCACGGTCTCGATGTAATCCGGACCGTGACGGTCCCATGAAACATGGCTGAATGCTTCCGATGGATTCGTAACTTGCCAAAACACGAACCCAGTCACACTGATGTTCTGGTATTCCCGGCTCACGACTTTTTCCTTAGCTTCCAGGCTGGTTTGTTGAATCGTTGTTGGAATAATGATAACCTCGTCGATCAGTGGCATGAGGAACGCTCGTCCTCCAGCCCCGGCCCGTCGTACCTTCCCATTCCTGAGATAAATGACGAACTCGTTGGTTTTGAACTTGCGGTACCGGGAAACGAGGAATATGAGGAAGAGGAAGCTGACGAGTGTAATCAACACGACACTTGACCCCAAGACACCTAAATCGATCCCAAATGGCATTTTTTCACAATCCTCCTTTCAATCTTCATCTATACATTGGTTGCGCCTCTACAACGCAGATATTGCCGTCAAATTCAACAATAGTCACCCGTTCACCATTCAGGTACTCGTCGATAGGTTTTAGAGTTCTGGCTGGCAACAAGATCGTGCCTAGGGGTGGTCCGATTTCCACCCGAATACTGCCTCCTCGAAAACTAGTTCGATGTACTACAATGGCGATTTTCCCTACAATCTTGGCTTTGTCGACAATTTCACCAAGCTCTGTCTGAGCAATTCTCCTCCAAAAATTTGAGACGACCACTGTAACTAGAACTGGAATAATAAGGATTGTTGCGAGGCGAAAAAACGGATTTATTGTAATTGCGAAGAGAGTGGTTCCAAAAAAACCGAAACTTAACATGAAGGTAGATGCCAAGAGCATAAGGGGGGTGCTTGTTCCACTACTTTCTCCATGAACCGTTGTATGATCCCAATCGTGGTCTGCTGATATGTCATGATCATCGATTGAAAAGTCATGATCGTGATCGAAAGAGGTATCGTGGTCAGCAGAAAGGCCGTGGTCGCCCGCTGCATCGTGATCATGACCTAATCCATGTATTGCACCTAAGATGACACTGATCGCAAATAGGAAGATCCCACTAACGAGGAAACCTTTCGAAAGGTCAAGTAGGTAGGGTTCCCACCACAATATTTTTCACCTGCGTTGGTTCTTGCTAATGCTAATTCGCTCATTTTCTGAGCACTTTTTTTGTCCCTATAGAAATATAGATTACAGGACATTTCAATTTTTTCTGCATAATCTCTATACCCTCTATAGAGAATTCTGAAAAAATAAAAATGATGGAGAGATCGACCTTGGATAAAACCGGCCAAACCAAGAGAAAAATTCAGTACGTTGCCAAATCGACCTATGTTGTCTCTCTTCCAAAACCATGGGTCGAAGCTACATTCGGAGAAAACCCCGACGAGGTTAAAGCGAATAATCTCATCATAACCCAGATGTCGGATGGCTCCCTCACAATATATCCAGAAGCCGGAAGAACTCCAGCGAAATCAGAGACTATTTTGAGGATGAGCGACAAGCTCAGAAGAAATGCTGATTTTTTCAAGAAACGTCTGATTTCAAAGTACCTGGCTGGTTACAA
>JBHHZW010000399.1:0-2681 GCA_046758305.1 Bacteroidota bacterium
GTCCGGCCGACCGGAATGTCTTCTCCTTCTCAATCTCCTTGAGTTTTCGCAGGACTTCAACGATCTTCCCGACCTGTTCAAAGATGGTGTCGCAGCGCTCCTCCCTCTCTCGCTTCGGCAGGCCTTTCTGTTTCAACATGTCCGTAGCAAGCTGTATCGTTCCGAGCGAGTTGTTAATGCGATCGTGCAAGGTCGCGGACAACCGCCGGATGGTCTCGAGACGCTCCCGTTCAGCTTCCAATACCTCGAGTCGGCGTCGGAGGTCGTAGCGTTCACGCAGCGTTAGGAGCGTCCGCGCAATCATGCTCACCGGAAGTTGATCTTTCACCAAGTAGTCGAAAACACCTGCCTTCAGCGCTTCTACGGCTGTGGCGAAGTCACGGTTGCTTGTGAGGAGGATGATCGGTGCTTGGACCTTCTTTTCCATCATATCCTTCGCAACTGATACACCCGTGCCGTCAGGAAGCCAGTAGTCGACAAGTACAAGATGGGGGGGAGGAATCTTCGGCAGGAGGCGGAAACACTCTTCGCTGGAAGCAGCGTGGGTGACGTTGAACTTGGCCTCCGGTGAACGGAGCAAGGCCTGCTTCACAGATCCAGCGTAGGCCGGATCGTCTTCGACCATGAAGACGTTGATCGAGTCTTGCGTCATTGCCCCCCCAGTAGCACGCTTTGACAATTACCTCGCTGTTTGACCCGTCTAATCTAACTCTTTCTTCGCTGATGTGCAACCGGGTGATTTGGTGAAAACAATGCGTAGGCCAGATAAGCAGCAGGAACAAATTCGAAGCGAATTGACAGAGGACCGTTTCGGGAATTGCAATTTGGAATTTATTTGTGCGCCTGAGGCTCATGCGCCTCTGTTTGTGCCAAATGGCGAGGGGATTTTAAGTTGAGCTCTTGAATGATGTCAATGTATTGAAGCACAACATGCTTTGCAAGAGCTGTTGCTGTGACAATGAAATCGATTGATCGTTCTTTTTCATAACAGTGCTGCACTCGTCGGAAGTCGTTGAGGTACCGCTCGACGGCTTGGAGAGTGTGGTTGGTCTCTCGCGCAATGGTCCGGGGATCCTTCTTTTCGATGAGAAGCTTTCTGAGAATGGTTCCTTTGTGAGTGATGCAGCTTCCCATGTCTTGAAGAGTCCCGGTGTGAGGAAGTGTGACCTTATGCTCAGTCTCGTACGCTCGACGGTGTTTTGTTAACCCACCCGTAGGTCGCCACGTGAACAGTTCGATATCTCGCATCGAGAGCAATGCTCCTTGTGCATACGCTTCACGCATGATCCGGGCGATGCACCGTGGCAGAAGCGCGGGCATCGATGTCCCATTGCTGAGATCAGCACAATCCTGTTGATCGATCAAGGTTAAGACCACAGGGACGAGCTTGCGACGTGGACTATCAGGCCGCGTGGTGCGATCCACGGCATTCCACAGAACTTGACCAGGGCTCAGATGGTCTTTGGAGACGACCAAACGGTCGAAGAGCTTGAGGAGTTCATCGATCAACCGATCCCGCAGAATCGGTCCTAACAGCCGCGGGAACTCTTGTTCAAAGAACCGAGCCAGCACCGGCCGTAAGAACCGTGCACGAGCCGAATGATAGCGCTTCTGACTCTCCGGCTGGCGTATCACTACTTGCTCCGACGATGCGGTGATGGTTGCTGGTCTTTTTTTAAAAAGCCTTCAAGCTCTTTTTGGCGAAATTGGATGATTTTCGCCTTATTGTAGATGTCCCGATACTGCTTGACCAACTCGGGCGAGATGCGCACCAAGAAGCTGATCGAGTGCAGATCATAGCCCTCGTGCATCAAGGCCACTGTGCGCTTGAATTTTTCGATGTAGCTCCGCACAGCAGCAACGCTGTGGCAGCTGGAGCGAGCAATGGTCGTATACTCT
The DNA here is from genome assembly GCA_046758305.1 of Bacteroidota bacterium. Lineage (GTDB taxonomy): Bacteria > Bacteroidota > Ignavibacteria > UBA10030 > JAZGDE01 > JAZGDE01. Next base: position 1,900 of record JBHHZW010000399.1, read on the forward strand.
TTGCCTGCCAGATACTGCTCGACGATCAGCGCACGATGCGAGATGCTCCGCCCCATATCCTTGATGGTCGAGCGCAACGGAAGCGTGATGCCTTGCTTGCGTAACGCTGCCAGGTCTCGACACAGGGTCCGTTCACCGCAGTTGAACAGGCGGTGGGCAAGGTCTTCCACGGTCAAGAGTCCACCTTGCTGGAAGGCCTCGTGAGCGGTCCGCTCAAGACGGTGCCGACGTAAGGCCGTCACACCTGACTGTTCCTTGACCTTGAGGTCTTCCTCACCAGCATCCAGGGTGAGCACCACGGTCACCATCGGACACTGTTTCAGCGGCAGGTTGGACGGCGCTTTCTGCGAAACGATGTCAAAGAACAATTGACCCGGCTTCAGAGCCCCGGAGGTCTCATAATACGGTCGGAACACACGGTGAACCGTATCGAGGATGGCTTGCGCTTCAAACGGAGAACAACCGAGACCGTTGATGATCTCCGTCAGGAACTGTTGACTGAGTTGTTTGTAGCGCAGTCGATCCCATTTTTGTAACGCAGAGTTGTTCAGCATGGCACCAAGAGTCCTTTCGCTGATCTGATCAAGGGTGAGTCTGAACCCTAACATAGGGTTCTCTCTTCCCCAAATCAATCAGACCCCTTGGTTGCCATTTGGCATTATCTCTGGCGCAAAATCCGGCCGCTCCGACGAATAGGTAGTTCCGTTAGCGAAATCGAGAGGATGGGGGCACGATCTTACATGAGGAATCCCATCACCGCCATCAAACGCTGTACTTCCCAG
>JBHHZW010000400.1:0-2680 GCA_046758305.1 Bacteroidota bacterium
TTGCTATAAGCGTCGCCATCAGTTTCCCGCAGAGAAGGTGACTGTATGGCGGGACAGCTCCCAATACAAAAGCGTCCATGACGTAACGTAGCCGTTCCCGACGGGAAGAAACGTCCCAACCTATCCAGGCATCCCGGGGTCCCAACCGGAACACTGGATCTCCGAGCCCAAAGAGGCCGATTAGCTTCCCGTTGTGATCATCCATTACGAGGAACCGAAGTCGGCGGCCATAGCCAGCCGATACGGGCACGCTCCAGTGCAGACGGGCATACCTAAACAACAGCTCTTCCTCTGTATCGGGCTTTACTTCGTGAAGAACGGGGCAGATCCGTTCGGGAATAACCTCAGTGCCGCATGCGAAGTATTTAAGGAGCCACCTCTCATGGCATGCAAGCGCTGTCTTCGCCTGTTCAATCTTTGTCAAACAAGCTTGGCGATGAAGCTGTCGAATTGCGGTTTTGTCCCCTTCCGTGAAAGGCACCAACTGGCCATCGTTAACGGCAAATCCCTGGCTGCGAAGGGAGTCCAAAATACGCTGGCGTAGTAACTCAGGCTGCGTCACCATATCTCGACATCCGCATACCACTTGACTTTCGAAGTCTTAGATTAGTCTTGGAGAATTAGTTCCTGACCACTTGCAGCCGTTCCTTGAAGCAAACCCAAATTTATTCCATTTGGTAAATCACTTGACGGGAACAACTATCAGATCCAGTTGATTTTTCTGCCGATGTCGAGGGACGGCACAACTTTGGAAATAAGAGCTCAGATTCCGTTTTGAAAACATCCACAACGCCTCTCTCTTGGCCAAATGCTACTGGACAACGTGATATGGCGGAGAACGAGGTTATTTGCGGGCTTTGGTCGCCTGCGTCATAACACGTCGTTTGAAACGAAACACGGTGGCAGCGCCCGCGATGCAACCAAATATGAGTGCCGCAACGACAGCGGCGAGAGATGCCTTATCCGCTGCGTACATACCAATTATCGCAGGTGCAGCGATTGGAACTCCTATCACTACCGCTTGAACTGTATTCAGAACCAAATTGCCTTTGATGACAAGAGGTAATTCAAACTCGACTTTTCCAAATTTCTCTTCAGGATTGTCTTCAATCAACCGGAAGAAGAGTAACGCGTTTTGATCTCGCGTTCCGCCGATACTAGTAAAGCGCACGAATTTCAAATCGTACGGGGAATCTATTGCAATCAACGACTTTGACGAGAACGTGATGTCGTCCTGAGACGCAGCCAACTTGAACCACTTTTTCTTTGGTTCCTCTGGTTTATAATTCGGATAATACTGATAAATACGGAGTTCATACTCTATCTCTGGACGAATATGATAACCTCCTTTGTCAAATGAAACGGAGGTATTGCGCGCGCCAAGTGGATAAATACCGCGTACGTGACAAAATACATCCACGTTTTTTTCCTTAAAATCATTTGACAAAACAAGTTGTTTAACGATTTTCTCCCATGTCTTCAGATCATCAGTGGAACGGAACTCGCAAAAATGTTCGGATAACTCGAGAAACCATTTTCCCACCAATTTACCTTCAATCCAGTGCGGTAGGTTTTCATGATCAAGCTTCCAAATTTTTTGTTGATACGCATCAACATCGGCGGCGAACGCAAATTGGGTAACTTCCAGCACGATACAGATCGAATTGCCGAGAGTCTCCGCATGCGTTATGACGGCCAAGCGACACGGAACGATTTTTGGAGTCACTCCAACTTGGGATTGATCAATGTAGGCGATTATGGCCTCTTCACCGACAATTTCTTTTTTTTCGGCCTTCTGTGCCACTCGATCATCCAGCCAGCGTTCTGCGTAGCGGAACTGCAATTGTGCACCAGTCGGCAGCGCAAGGGCGCGGACTACATCTTCGAGGTACCTGGTACTGGCACCGGATGAAAGGCAGAATAACATTGAGGGCTCCCTTCTCTGCCTCTGTCTCACACGAAACCAACACGCTAGGTTGCCTGGGCTCTTAAGATCTTACATTGCTTAAACCAGCGGGCTAGGAAGTACAAGGCAGACCTGCAAAATTAGTAACATCATGAAAGGAACATTTCAAGAACATTTTTGCCTTAGGCGTACTCGAAATGGCTCATTTGAGGAGTTTATCAACAGTATCGGCTATAAGCGGACATCGGGGGCGCTGGTCAAAACCCACCCAAGCCGACCTTTATGAGAACACGCCCTGTTCAACGAATGTCTGCATCGCCCCGATGACCGGGCGATAAACGAGAACGCTTACACCCAGCAGACAGGCATCTCACCTGCGCCGGTCAGGAACGCCCTTCTTGGCGGGTTTCCCTCTTGCCCCCTCCGGCCCAGCCGGCGGCGGCGCAACGGGTCGTGAAAGTGGAAAAGCCGCCCCCCTCCCGGTTCGGGACATCCCCGGGGACGGGCCGGTCAGAACACCGATTCGACCCACTCGTAAAGCTTGCCCTTGGGCAAAGGCCCCACCTTGGTGGCGGCGACCTGGCCGTCCTTGAACAGGATCAGGGTGGGAATGCCGCGCACCCCGTACTTGTAAGGCGTGTCGGGGTTGTCATCGATGTTGAGCTTGGCCACGGTGAGCTTGCCGTTCATGTCATCGGCCAAGTCCTCGAGCAAAGGCGCGATCTGCTTGCACGGCGCGCACCATTCCGCCCAGAAGTCGACGAGAACGACACC
>JBHHZW010000401.1:0-2667 GCA_046758305.1 Bacteroidota bacterium
TGACAAATGGCGCAACGAACGGTCATAGGGTTAGATTATACACGGCGCAATACGGTAGGTCGATTCGGAGGGTGTTTTTTGATACACTTTTTTGGCGGAGGTTGAGATGACAAAGCTGCTTCAAAGAGCATTTGAGGAGGCTTCAAAGCTTCCCGAGGGCGAGCAGGATGCGCTGGGTCACATCTTGCTGGAGGAACTTGCCTCTGAGCGGCGCTGGGAAGAGCTCTTTGCCGGATCACATGATCTACTTGCTGAGCTTGCCAACCAAGCATTGGCGGAGCACCGTGGTGGACGGACTGAGAAGCTTGATCCGGAAAAGTTGTGATCTCGCATACCACTGCGCAGTTCAGGAAAATGTTCGCCGAACTGCCGACAGAGGTTCAACGTCAAGCCCGTCGGGCATATCGAGTCTTCAGGCAGAACCCGAATCATCCGAGTCTTCGTTTCAAGCCTGTCCATCCTAGACGGCCAATCTATTCTGTTCGGATCAGCCCTGGTTATCGAGCGGTGGCAATCTTGGAACGCGACGAAATCGTGTGGTACTGGATCGGATCGCATGCGGACTATGATAGGCTTCTTTCACAATGGCGGCGTAGACCCTAACCATCGGCTTGAGTCCGGCGCTCAGAGCGCGGCTCAGCCTTGACGTTATGCATCTAGGATCAAATGAATGGCTCCAACGATACACAAGGAGAAAGGGTACAGGTTCTTTTTCTTCTCCAGAGAGGAGCCTAGAATGCATATTCACGTTTATTGCGCGGATGGAGAAGCGAAGTTCTGGCTAGAACCGGCGATTGAGTTGGCGAAAAACTACCGACTGTCGCGCAGGCAGCTCAAAGAGATCGAACAGATAATTGAGGCACATGAAGATGAGTTCAAAGCCGCTTGGAAAAAGCACCTCGGAAGTTGAGGTCACGAATATCAATAAGCACGGGATTTGGCTTCTTGCCGGCGACCGCGAGATGTTCATGCCTTACGAGGATTTTCCGTGGTTTAAGGATGTACCGGTGCGAAAGATTCTCAATGTGGAGGAACTGAGCCCAGGCCACTTCTATTGGCCGGACCTGGACGTGGATCTTGGCGTGGAGTCCATTGAGCATCCGGACAGGTTCCCGTTAAAGGCAAAGTAAGATGCATAACACGGCTCGACCCGACGCCGGGACGGGTCGGTTGTGCTTCGCAATCAGGCTTTGGTGGCGGCGCGGGTCAGCCGGCACGTTAGCTCATTTCTCCGCGTGTCAAACGTGCTGTACCCCGGAGGCCAGAGTTTTGAAGCTTGTGGCAGGCTTTCTAAAGAAGAGAAAAGCTGCTACGTTTTGCCTGTGGAATTCGAGTGGGATCCGAAAAAGGCAGCGAAGAACCTTCGCAAGCATAGGGTCTCATTCAACGAAGCTGCGACGGTTTTCGGCGATCTGCTGGGCACCACAGTCCCTGACCCCGACCACTCGCTGGCAGAGGACCGATACATAACCGTCGGTGTGTCCAGTCGCCGCCGTCTCGTGATGGTGGCCCACACAGAGCACGGGGAAAGGATTCGTATCATTAGCGCGCGGGAACTGACCCGGGCTGAGAGAGAAGCTTATGAGGAAGAAACAAAAAAGTAAGATGGACGATGAGCTACGCCCCGAATATGACTTGCGCGAACTGCTCAAGGGTGGGGTCAGAGGGAAGTACGCGGAGCGGTATCGGGCTGGGACGAACTTAGTTCTATTAGCCCCAGATGTAGCGAAGGCTTTTGCGAACAACGCCGAAGCAGTCAACGAAGCCTTGCGGTTGGTAATACAATTGACCAAGGTACCGCGGGGCAAAAAGCAGCAGTTCGCAAAACCGTAGTCCACACTGAGCACGAGTTCCGCAAGCTGAGCTAATCGTTAGGTTGAGAAGGACGCGGCAGACCGCGCCTCTCACCCATAAGGTTGAGGCTGTAGAAAAACCCCTTCAATCGTAAAAAATTTCTTCCTTCTTTCCTCCTTCTGTTGTAATCTTGGTGGAGGAAGGGGGAGAGATGGCACGCTATAAAGAATACTCCTACGAACAAGGGAAGTTGATCCCGGTTCACTTTAAGGACCAGATTTTACCTGGGAGCTTTGAGTATGCATTAAACCACATTATCGATCACGAGCTCGATTTATCCCTATTTGAGTCTCGGTATCAGAACGATGAAGAGGGCGCTCCCGCCTATGATCCTGCGATTTTGCTCAAGATCGTTTTGTACGCCTATTCGCGCGGGATCACCTCCAGTCGCAAGATCGAGCAATGCTGTCGGAACAACATCGTGTTCATGGCGCTTTCTGCCGACACCCAGCCCCATTTCACCACGATTTCAAACTTTATCTCCTCGATGGACAAAGAGATTCTCTCGTTGTTCCGCAACGTGCTTTTGATCTACGACGCGACGGGGCTGATCGGCAAGCAGAGCCATATCTTGGAGAAAGTGGCTGTGACGGCTGACAGTGGTTTTCATAGCGAAGCGAACATGAAGATGCTGGCCGAGGAGAAAATCGACGGCTACATTGCCGACAACCGTTTTCGCAAGAGAGACCCCCGCTTTGCTACGGCGGATCGGCACAACAAGCCGATCCGAAAGGAGAGGCCCACGCGGAAGTATTTTGCGCCGTCGGATTTTAAGTACGATGAAGGGCGGGGCAAATACCTCTGTCCTGCGGG
>JBHHZW010000402.1:0-2657 GCA_046758305.1 Bacteroidota bacterium
CATTCTGAATTTTCAGCAAGCAGTCTTGTTCGTGGGTAGCACCTGCATCAGGTCATCAAATCTTCGGCTAGATCACTCAGGCCTGGCGAGTTGCTCCTGAATCTGTCTGTTATTCAGAGCTTCCCGTAGTCAAAAACGAGAATGTCCCCTTTTCCCCCGACTCGGAAGCCTTCAACTCAGCTGGAGATCCACCCGGAGACCGTCTCCTTGCAGTGGACAGGAAGTTTTGCGAATTGGTTGGTTTAGATGAAGGCGTAAGATATACTCGGGAGCATCTTGTTGAGTTTACGAGTCAAGCCTTAGTCTACCGTGGAGTCCGCGATTTTTTGATTAAATACCGAATAGTATAGAAAATTATAGATCACCCGAAAGGATTTTGGTGCTCGGCGGATACGAGACGACAACATGGACCTTTCTGACGCCTTTCTCATTATCAGACGGTATCCGATCGGTTCGGCTAGGTCTACCTGCAGACAGATCACATCTGCAACGTGGAGAAGCCGCACACGCGCCCCTGTAGCTTGCCGGACTCAGCGATTTACACGCTCTTGGATGCCATGCTCGACACAAGCCAGATATTAACCCATCGTCTGGCCGGGGGTGGAACCCTAAAGCCGCAGAGAGAAAAGGGATAGGCCAATTACTGAGCGATTTCTTAACAACGGCCAGTTTGAATCCAGACCTCAAAGGACTCGCACGGCCCAACCAAAACGTTATTTGCCAACATGAACCCCGCCGAAGTAGTCATGACGGCAGCAGCAGTCGTCGGCACTATTTTAGCATCGCGGCTGCCCTAATCGCTGCTCGATCAGCCTCGGCTGCAGAGAAGAGCGCTGACGTGGCCGCCAAAGCGTTGCATCGCGGAGTAGTGCGCGAACTCATCGGTGCATGCCATGAGCTAGTTGCTGAGGAATTGCGAGTCCAATCCCTCGCGAACGATCTGAGAGCCGAACACACAGCTTTAGCTGTCTTCGCTGGCGGGGTCGGGGGCAGTGCAGAAAGACAGGTCAAGAGCAAAGTAGAGGAGAATGCCAAGCGTGCCGTGGAATGTAGTAAGGAAGGGATCGCGCTTGTTGAGAATCGGAGGAGAGTCATTGAAGCATCAGATGACGACATCGACCAAATGCATTGGCCGGATCGAAGGAGCCCGGGTGGTGATTCGAAATATCAGGGAAGAAATGGCGCGTGATCTGGAACATGTGCGAACTCAAAACCAGATGTATCGTGAGAAAAGGACACGTTGAGGGATAACCCTTGGGTTGAGGGGACGGGACATTCTCAAATTGTGTGCCTAACGAGTGGCTTGAGACCGCCGCCTTTAGCGCGGCTCAGCCATGCGTTAGCCGCACGGCCAGGGTTTGCCGACACTCTTGCGTCCGGCAAGCCCTTGCAAGGTGCGGCGACGTGAGGTAAACGCTGTGTGAAGGAGTGCTGCGATGGAAACGGCGAAAGAAGAAGTACGGCGCATCCTAGACTCGCTCCCGGACGACGCCACCCTAGAGGACATCCAGTACCGGAGTTACGTTCGTCAAGCGATCGCAGCAGGGTTGCGCGATGTGGATCAAGGGCGAGTTGTCAGCCAAGAAGAGGTTGAGCGGCGGATGGCGCGATGGACCGAGAAGTAGTTTGGTCCTTTTCCGCCACCGCAGACCTCGAATCGATCGTCGAGCATATCTTCCGCGACTCGGAGTTCTACGCCGCGACGGTAGCCCGGGAGCTGGTTGCGGTGGCAAGATCTCTCGCTACCTTTTCCGAGCGTGGCCGAATGGTGCCAGAGTACAAGGACCCCACTGTGCGGGAGATTATCGTCCGCCGATACCGTCTCATCTATCGAGCCCGCTCAGACCGGGTAGAAGTGCTGAGGATTATTCACGGTGCTCAGCAGATGCCACCTACCGTATAAGAGCGCGTCTAACCACGCGGCTTCAGGCGGACGCCGACCACAACTTTCCCATGTGGAACCTTCCGGTTCGGCTGGCGCCGCTGAGCCGGCACGTTATGCGAGGAGAAGACAAAGGATGAATCAGTGCCGCCCAAGCTGAGGGAGCTCATTGCCGAGCTCGAACGGGCTGGCTTCGTGAACCGTGGAGGCAAAGGGAGCCATAGAAATTTTGTTCACCCAAAAGTGGCGAGACCCGTCACAATCTCGGGTAATCCAAGCGACGATGCGAAGCATTACCAAGTTCGGGCGGTGCGGCTTGCTATCGAGGAGTCAAAGAAATGAAGGACAGCGCGAGATACGTTAAGATCGTCGAATGGTCTGAGGAGGATCAGTGCTACATTGGCAGTTCCCCCGGGCTGATCTACGGAGGCTGCCACGGTGATGACGAGAAAGCCGTGTTTGACGAACTGTGCCGGATCGTCGAGGAGGCAATCGAACTTTATCGAAAGGACGGCAAGCCGTTACCGCCGCCGACATCCGGTCGCGACTTTGTCAACAAGATGCAGCAGGTCGCATAACACCTATGAGGCCCCCGGTTGTCAAGGGCACAAAACTCCGTTGACGAAAAAAGCTTCGCCTCAGCAACGACGCCGCTCCCAAAGGTAATTCCGCTCTGACTTCGTTTCCAAATTTCAGGCGCTGGGCCAAAAGCCCTGCACCAAACACCTATTGAGGTTCAATAGTCGAGGCAAAGGCTGCATAGAAGTCGTCCTTG
>JBHHZW010000403.1:0-2640 GCA_046758305.1 Bacteroidota bacterium
GATTGTCCTCGAAACTGCGGTAGTTGCCCAACCCCGTTGGGGGCACGAAATATTGTAAATTGAAAATTGCTTGCCCGCCGGAACGGAGTGTAGGCGGGAAAAACCAGCTCGAGAGGGTTGGCTTTTATGCTTCAAGAGGCACCGTTCTGACTTCTTCTTTGACTCTTCTCGGTTGAATGTAGATACTGAAGATGACCACTGGCAGAAACGATCCCTGTCCCTGTGGCAGCGGCAAGAAATACAAAAAGTGCTGCGGCGCAAAGGTTCTTCGTACTTCGGATTTCGGGTATGATCGAATACGCCGGCTCGATGCGGAATCGGGCAACCTCCTGATGAGATTTGCAAAACAGCACTACGGCGATGATGCCCTTGAGAACGCCTGGGAGGAGTTTCGCTTTTCTGATGGTACCCCGTTCGACATGTCGAGCCCGGAGGCGGATTTCTTCCTGCGCTGGTTTACCTTTAATTGGAGGCCACGCGAGGCAAAGACACTTGCAGAATTGTTCTTATCCGAGAAGGGATCGAAGCTCGACAGCAACCTGCGTCGCTTTATCGAAGCGACTCTTCACGCTCCGTACAGTTTCTTCCAGACACTCGAAGTCGATCCTGGCGCCGGACTCACGCTGCGGGACGTTCTTCGCAAGTGTAAGGTGCAGGTGAAGGAAAGATCGGCATCGACCATCCTTCAACGAGGACAGATCGTGTTTGCACGCGTGGTTGAAATGGATGACATATACTTCATGATGGGTAACGGCTCGCATGTCATTCCACCGACATTCCTTGATCGTCTGCTGGACCTGCGAACGCGTCTGGAGAGAGAGGGACCATTGATTGACGGCTCCGTGTCTACGGAAACCCTGCTGGACCTTGAGGACGAGCTTCGTGACGCGTATTTCGAGATTGAGGACAACCTGAAAAACCAGAGGATAGAAGTTCGCAATACGGACGGAGATCCCCTGGCGTTATACACCTTGACATATGCTATTCCTTCGCTTGATGAAGCCTTTCACGCTCTGAAGGATCTCGAGCAAGAGGCGACGGGCTGTACCGACGAAGAATTGCTCGCAGAAGCCGAAAGGAATGAGGCTGGTCAGCCGACAAGGGTGCACATTCACTGGCTGAGAACGCCGAAGAAAAGGGGCGAAGAAGGCATCACATCCCTTGCTACGCTAACGATCAGCGCTTCGACGCTCGTCGCGGAGGTTAACTCCGAAAAGCGATCCAGCCGCATCCAAAAGGAGATAAAGAAACGTCTCGGGATGGATGCGGTTCTGCTGAGAACAGAAATTACATCGCATGAAGGCGTCATGAAAGAAGCAGCGGAGACTGAGAAGGATGCACAGTCACATAAGGAGAATGAGCATGATCGCCTTATGAGGGATTCTCCCGAAGCAAGAGCTCTGGTGAAACGGATGATGGAGAGCCATTGGGCGACCTGGCCTGACACTCCGTTGCCTGCGTTGAGAGGGATGACACCGCGCCGGGCCGCAAAGGATCCTCAGGGCCGTGAGCTTCTTGAGTCTCTGCTGATGGATTTTGAGTTACGAAACCGTTCCCAAGAGGACGAATTTCTGCGGGTCGACACGGCAAAGTTGCGCCGGGATCTGGGCTTGGAGGCCGGCTGACAACCTTGCAGGAGTCGTCCTGAATTTATCGTCAGGCCACAATTGCGCCTCTTCAACGAGCGCGTGGTCAATGAATTCACGAGCCCGCTGATCTGAAATCGTGAAGAAAGATCAGACAAACTCCCGGTAGTCAGCAAGGACTTTTGCGTGAAGGTCAAATATGCTCATTGCGATGCTCCTTCGGGAGGCTCGGCCAGCAGCCATTCGGTCGCTGCATGAAAGTGGACAGAATCCGGCAGGCCCGGTGGTCGCTCCGGTTCAAGCACGATCAGATGCGCTGTCGAACCTCTGTGTTCGGTGAAAGCACCAACCAACCCTCGTAGTTCGCGATCCCGAACATCCGGTGCGTCCATATCGACAGAGACCTGGAGAAGCTCCCGGCGGCCGTCCGGGAAGCGTACCAGGAAATCAACCTCAGACCCGGTTTTGTTTCGGACGTAGGAAACTTCTGCGCCACGCCGTTCCAGTTCCAACATGACGCAGGTCTCCAACGCATGTCCCAGGTTAGGCCGTCCACTGGGATCGAAAAGGGGAATCAATCCCGGATCGACCGGATACACCTTCCGTGGATTCACCATTCGCCGGCGTTCTGATCTCGTGGATAGTGAGACTGCTCGAATCAGAAATGCATCCTCCAGATAGCCAAGGTATTCGTGGAGAGTGTCTTTCGCCACGGGAATGCCCTGCGACCGTAGATCGCCGTAGAACTTGTTGACGCTGAACGACCCGGCCGCATTGGCCAGCAGATGGCGCACCATCCAGCGCAACGCAACGGGATGCGACACCGCATGCCGCTCCACCACGTCACGCAGCAATGCTGTGTCAACGTATCCTTTCAGAAGGTCGAAACGGTCGCGAGGAACGCTCGCCACAGCCTCAGGGAATCCGCCGTGTATGAGGTACTGGCGCAGATCCTTCTCCAACGCTGAACGCTGGGCCTTAGGCACATGAACTGGTTCAGCCTCAGGCTCTCTGCCCAGATGCCGCAGATATTCCCGGAAGCTGAAAGGATGCA
>JBHHZW010000404.1:0-2637 GCA_046758305.1 Bacteroidota bacterium
ACGCATACCAACAGTCTGCTATCCGGCACATCGCTCCAGAAAATCGGGGAGAAATATCTGACTGGACGTGATCAGGTTTCAAAAGATCAACTTCCATCTTATGCCCCGCAGACTTTGCAGCTGGGCTTCACCCTGGCGAATATGCAGGGCATCGATTACACCATTCCCTACCGTTCGAGAGCGGTTTCCAAAACCGGTTTCATTTCAACATTTTTTAGCCATCAACGGACCAATGATGTCAGCTACGACACGACCGCTGACTGGTCGGCCATCCTGCATACGGCCGTCGCTTCTGGTAGCTTCCCGTTTGCCTTTCCTCCAAAGGCCCTGACCGGTACACCGGATGAATTCCCAGACAGCGTACAGGCTGAGGACGGCACGCTTCCTCACGATCTGCTCTTTCTGGATGGCGGCATGTTCAACAACGAGCCGTTGAAACTTGCGATCAGTCTGGCACGCAAAGCCGATGAGGAATCTGGAGGGAACAACCGCAAATATATTTTAGTGGACAGCACGCTCAACCAATCGTCTGCGGATTACAGTCTTCCGTCAGGCATCTCCCTGCTCGCTCAGGGCAAGCGCCTGCTTGGCATGATTTATGGCGAGGCCCAGGCGAAAGACTGGATTCGCGCCCAGAAGACCAACACCCAGTTAAAATGGCGCGACCAACTGTTAGAAAGACTGGCTCAACTGATTACGTCCCTGGATTCATCCCAGACGGATCTGCTGAATACAGAATTGGATCGCATGGCCAAAGAGATTGTTGCACTCAAGCGCGCCTTGTACCCCAGTAATGTGGCTAAAAAACGCTATCCCCCTGATTATCTGAAGGTCAGGCTCAAGGCCATTGGCGACCGAGTGAAAGATCATCTCGATCCGCAGCACGCCGACCTTTATGCGCTGGCTACCTTCACCATCAATGCCGTCGCCGGGACTGGCAACAAGAAAGATTTGGAGCTGTGGTTGATCGGTGCGCCCCCGGAAGATGTTCTAGCGGGCAATATCGCCGGCAATTTCGGTGGATTTTTCGAACAGGAATGGCGCGAGCACGATTTTCAGCGCGGTCGACGAGAAGCAAATGTGCAGTTGAATGGTACCGCACTGCCGGCATACGCGAAACAGGACGATCTGGACGCACCATTGCCGGATTTAAGCAAAGTCACCTTGGCCGATGCGGATGCCGGCAAACGGAAGCGTTTCCGCACCTTGGTGCTGGACAAAATCGAGATCGAGTTGCGAGACAACATCAAATTCTTGCGTTGGCCCATCATCGGCTGGATCATGCGTAAAATCTTACACAGGTTGGCGAAACCCGTGCTGAATAAATGGTTGATGCTTAAGTAGATTTGAAGTTGTAACTGTGCTATATTACAGATTGGATAGGGGTTAACATGATCGAGTCTGCAGAGTTTCGGAACTTCAAGGTATTGCAAGATACGACGCTTCTATTGGGCCGCTTTACCCTGATTGTGGGACCGAATAATAGTGGGAAGAGCACTGCCTTGCGGGCTCTCCAAACATTCCATAATCCGAGGGCGTTTGCGTTTCACGAGATCGTAACTGCTGGACTGCAAGATGAAGAGTATGTGGAAGTGGTTCTACACTGGGGAGCACCTTACGAGGGTGTAATATCACGGGCACGCTGGGTTCCTAATGAGAACAGACAATCAGTACACGAGCGCCCTGGATCATCGCTATCAGATAGAGATAAGCAAGCTTTAAATGTATTTTTGAGAAGGATCAGAGCTTACTCGCTTATCGCGACCACCCTAGCTGCTCCTGTGCGACTCGAACCTAAAGTAGGGTTGTCAGAGGGCGGCCATAATCTCGTGGGAGTTCTCGACCACCTTCGGGATCACGAACCAGAGCGATTCGAAGCGCTCAACGAGGAGTTTGGGCGATGGTTGCCGGAATTTGACCGCATCTTGTTTGATACACCGGAAACTGGAAGGCGGGTGTTCTTACTTCGAACTCGTGAAGGTCAACACCCGATCCAAGCAGCAGACCTTTCCCAGGGGACGCTCCTCGCTCTGGCCGTTCTCACACTGGCCTACCTTCCTGATCCACCGTCAATGGTGTGCTTGGAGGAACCTGACCGGGGCATCCATCCGAGGCTCCGACGGAACGTACAAGATGCCCTATATCGACTGAGTTACCCAGAAAACTTTGGCGAAAAACGCGATCCCGTTCAGGTAGTGGCAACCACCCACTCGCCTTACTTCCTCGATCTATACAAGGACCATCCAGAGGAGATTGTGATTGCTGAAAAAATCGGACTGTATGCCCAATTCGAGCGCCTGATTGATCGGCCCGATATTGAAGAGATCCTGGAAGGTGCCCCCTTAGGCGAGGTGTGGTACAGTGGAGTCCTTGGCGGAGTTCCTCGCGAGCAATGAAAGTCGCTGTACTCAGCGAATCACCAGCAGACGAAGCAGCGGTTCGTATTCTCGTTGAAGGCATTCTTGGCAGACAGACTCAGCCGATTGATCCTCCGCGCTCACTGCGGATACGCGGTTGGACATCCATTCTTAACAAAACCAACGAACTCTCTGCCGTGTTAAGGAGTTTATACTTCTATACAAATGCTGAAGCGCTCGTCCTGGTTGTAGATTCGAATCATTCTCCAGTTCACCAAGA
>JBHHZW010000405.1:0-2633 GCA_046758305.1 Bacteroidota bacterium
CGGACATAATAACCCATAATACGAGCATAGAGAATCAGTTCTTTTTCGGGTGGGATTTCTAGTGACGATCTTCCGACTTCATCGCTCGTTTGTGGTTGCCTGCATAGGGACTGTGCTGATCGGATGCGCTTCGCTGCGCACGGACCGAGTCATCCGAGTACGGGATACCGACTGGACAACGTACGGTGGGTCGACGGAACGGTCGAACCGTTCCAGGACTACCCTCACCCCTCCGCTCGCACTGAAGTGGAAATATGACGCCGCGGCAGGATTCGGTTCAGGATCGCCGGTCGCCGCAGACAGTCTGGTGTTTGTCGGTACACTGCAGGGAGAGCTCCACGCCGTTCACATCAAGACCGGTGAACGAGTCGGCTACAAGGATTTCGAGTCCGCGATTGTCGGCGCACCGGTGATCGACGGCAATACGCTCATCGTCACCTCCGCTCTCGACAAGCCAACGCTCATCGCTTACAACGTGCGCCTCGCGAGCGTGACGTGGTCGCGAGACCTCGGACCCATCGAGACCTCGCCGCTGTTGGTCAGCAACAGACTGATTGTGACGACGCTGGCTGGCTCTGTCGTCTGTGTGGACAAGTCGAACGGGGACGAACTCTGGAATTTTGAAGGTGAAGAAAAGATACACTCGTCTCCCGCGAGCGATGGAACTCTCGTCGTCTTCGGCAGCGACGACGGAAGCGTCTATGCACTCAGCATCAGCGATGGGTCTATTCTCTGGAGGATGAGAACACAGGGGAGCGTCTTCGCACCGCCGACCATCCGGGGGACCACCGTGTTCATCGGGTCGACCGACAACACATTTTCTGCGATCAACCTTATGGACGGCACCCTGAAGTGGAAGCGTGAGATCGGATCGAGAATCTACGGCGGCGCGGCGTGTTCTGGCGACCTGGTGTATGTTGGTGCTGCAAACGGCACACTCTACGCGCTGGATGTTAACGACGGAACAACGCGATGGTCGTTCAAAACGAAAAGCGTGATCAACTCTGCTCCGCTTGTCGCCGGGGAAATCGTGTACGTGGGCTCTCTCGACACCTTTCTCTATGCATTCGATGCCCACACTGGACAGTCACTGTGGGAATACCGCACGAAGGGGCGCATCAAGACAAGTTTAGCGCTGTGGGGCGATTATTTGATCGTAGCTTCGGAGGATAAATTTCTCTACGCGTTTCAACCGGCACCCGCCCCAGGCGGGCTTGAGCGATGATGATTGCGATGAAACAACATGTCGTCCTCTTTGGCGTGATGCTTCTCGGTCTGACGGCCGCGAAGGGACAGACAGTCCACACTGATCCCCCGGAACGCCGGATGGCAGGCCTGGTCGTTTCGTCGAATGTCGACGGGGCGAGCGTCTACCTCGATTCGCTTTTTCTCGGCGTGACCCCCTTAGAGCGGATCGACGTGGCGCCTGGCGTGCATCGGTTGCGCGTCGTGCACCCCAACCGTCGTAGCTGGTACAAGGAATCGATTGACGAGACCATCGAGCTCAACCCGGATCAGCGACTTGAATTCGACGCAAGCTTTGAGTACGTCTACCGGGTGCATTCCATCCCGTACGGTGCAATGATTTTTTACGACAACGCGGCCAAGGCAGAAACTCCTACTGTCCTGCGGACCCCACAGCGCCTTGCGGGTAGTCTCCTTCTGAAGAAAGACGGGTACGAGGACGCGAAGTTCGACCTGAGCCGTTGGAACGGAGAAGTCATCGAGCTCGCACTGACGCCACGGCGGGGCATCGGAGACTCCAGGACCTTTCTCAACGTTGAAACACCGCAAATCCGGCACAAGACTCCCATTCTCATTTCGGGCATCGTCGGGATCGTGAGTGGGGTCGCCGCCGTGTACTTCAAACAAGAGGCAGACGAATCGTTCAGCGAGTATCAGCGGACACAGGACCCCAAGTTACTTTCGAAAACAGATCGGTATGATACCATCTCCGGGGTCTCCGTCGTTGCGCTCGAAATAAGTCTCGCCTCACTCGCCTACTTGTTATTATCCCAGTAAGCTTTTCAACGTTCTCTCTTGACATTCTAACGGACAGGGTGTATATTAAACTGAGTTTTTCCTGCAGTCATCATCTCAGGGGAGGACGAGGGGCAGCCAGCGAGAGCGCCACACCCAAGCATCCCGAGAGGGGTAGACAGCATGCTTGACGAGATAGGCTTTCTTCGTAACGTCCCCATATTTACGGACCTCGAAGAGAGTGAACTCCAGAAAATCGTGAGAGTGGGGCTGCGGAAGAAATACAAGAAGGGGAGCATTATTCTCTTGGAGGAAGAAGCGGGCGCTGCACTCTTCGTCATCGCTGCGGGAAAAGTGAAGATTGTCCGAATGGATGATGACGGGCGCGAGGTGATCCTCTCGATTCTCGGTGAGAGTGATTTCTTTGGGGAGATGGCAATCCTGGACGGTCTCACCCGCTCCGCGAGTGCAATCGCACTCACGAAGTCTGAACTCTTCATGATCCACCGCAGAGATTTTCTGAAGTTGCTCCACGATTATCCTTCGGTTTCGGTCGCCTTGCTTCAAGAACTGACGATGCGGCTCCGCAAAGCAGACGGACAGATCAAGAGTCTATCGCTGAAGGATGCTGCAGGACGCGTCGCTACGGTGAT
>JBHHZW010000406.1:0-2633 GCA_046758305.1 Bacteroidota bacterium
CTACCCCACTAACTCATGGGGCCAGAATTTCCACAACATTCGAATGTAACTCCTTCTTGGTTGCAATGCTGCATAACTAAGTGTATTGCAAGCACTATCAGACTGAAGGAAGGCCTCGTTCAGGGCAACGTAGCCTCTTTTCGTATGACTGCCTCGTCTGAAAATTAACATATCCTTAACGTTCACGTCAACATACAATATACAATGACGCTCCTCATTTATACTAGCGTAAAGCTCACCTCAAGGTCAGCTATCTACAGTCGTCAATTCGCTCCTTCAACTTTTAACCCATAAGGAGGTCTGTCATGCAGAGAGTGGCCTATTTGTGGATACCTTTCCTGCTCATGTGCTGGAACCCGGTGCTGTCGCAGGACGAGGCCGAAAGGCCGAAGGGGAAGCTCAAGGGATACATGTTCGGTGACTACTTCTACAATATCCAGCACAATGACTCGGCGCAGGAGGACCTCAACGGATTCCAATTCCGCAGGATCTACTTTACGTATGACTACTCAATATCGGAATCCTTTGATTCTCGGTTCCGACTCGAAGCCGATCAGAAAGCCAATGCCTCCAATGGGAAAATCGGTGTATTTGTCAAGGATGCCTATCTCAGATGGAAGAACATATTCGAAGGGAGCGATGCCTTCGTCGGAATCTCCCCAACACCGGCCAAGGTCGTTTCGGAGAGAATCTGGGGTTACCGTTCTCTGGAAAAGACAATTACGGACCTACACGGGATCGTCAGCTCTCGCGATATCGGTGTAGATTTGAAGGGAAGGCTTGATGCGAGGGGACTGGTCAACTACTGGTTCAAAATCGGAAACAATTCCGGAAACCGTCCGGAGACCGATAAGCACAAGCGATTTTACGGATTATTGCATTTGAAACCGACTTCAAAAGTCGAAATTGCCGGGTACGCCGATTACGCGACACGCGTTGACAAATTCGACTCGTTTGACGGTCGATCAAAGTCGAATGATGCCCTCGTCGCCGCTGCATTTGGAGGATACACGGAGAAGGATCACTATTCTGTCGGACTTGAGGGTTTCTATCGCTCGGTTCAGAATAACTTCCGCAGGAGCCCGACACAAGCGCTTGAGGATGAGAGTTCGTTTGGAGTGTCTGCGTTTGCCTGGGTCCTGCTCGTAGAGAAAGTTCATCTTATCGGTCGGTATGATTTTCTTGACCCGAACACCAAGGCCGATGATGATGGTAACTCGCTTGTCATCGGTGCGATTGACTACATGCCAACAAAAAAGGTTCATTTGATGCCGAATCTGCGGATCCAAATCTACCAAGCTGACATAGACACCGATGTTGTAGGGAGGTTCACATTCTATTACCTGTTTAAGTAATCAATTAGCGATTTCATAACGTTAGGTTTACATCCTGTTTATACGTAAATCGTTACTTACCGTAGAGATCATATAATGCTTGTCTCATTCATTTGAAAGGAACTTCCCATGCTTCGCAGATTGGTAACCTTGGTAATTGCCTTCCTGGCTAGTGGGTTTCTCTTGGACTCAAAGACTCAGGTTGTTAAAGTCGACCGGAAAATCCGGCAGTACGATAAAGTGAGCGGCATTTCGGGGAATCTCAACAGTATAGGGTCGGATACCATGAACAACCTCCTTACCCTTTGGCTGGAAAGATTCAAGAAGTTCTACCCGAATGTCAATATCCAAGTGGAAGGCAAGGGATCGAGCACTACACCGCCGGCGCTGATCCAGGGAGCCGCTCAGCTCGGTCCTATGTCTCGTCCGATGAAAGCGGAGGAGGTCGATAAGTTCGAGAAACAATTCGGGTATAAACCCACTGAACTCCGTACTTCGCTCGATTCCCTCGCGGTGTATGTCAACAAGGATAATCCGATCGGCAGAATGACACTGCAGCAAGTTGACGCTATTTTCTCAAAAACGCGGAGGGGTGGTCACCGTGGGGACATTGTGCGCTGGGGAGAGCTTGGACTGACCGGCGACTGGAAAAACCGTCCGATCAGCTTGTATGGTCGAAATTCTGCTTCCGGGTTAGTTCCTAGGTGGAATTCCAATCGAGGTTTCCGCGTTTAAGAAAAGTAGGTGCAACGAGAGCAGTCTGTAGAAGTGGGAGTGCGTCGTAGGCCATTCCTTGCTGAGGGATTCAACGAGGCCGTTGCTGGGGGCGTTCACTGCGGAATGAAGTTTATCAGGAGATTGATGAGCGTTATCAGCCCGATTGTTAAGAGCATAGTGATGGGGAACAGCATCGGCCTTCTGAGTATCAGGATCGGACACTCCTTGCCGGCACGGGGGCATAGCGAAGTCGGTCCACGAAAACCGGCATGATGGGTGTGTCCGGAAGTATCGCAAAGACACTCGGTTCTTGCGGTCGGTGAGTTTTTCCCAGTTGCAGAGTTTCGCTAACGCGACAAAAGATCTCACTTCTTGAAAGACAAATAAGGACGAGCGAATATGAAAAAGATCACAGGAATGCTGTTCGGACTGTTGCTAGTTCCGACCATCCTGTTCGCTCAAACCACACGTTGGAAAATCGATCCCGTGCACAGCAGGGTAGAGATTTCCGTTCGACACATGGTCATTGCAGAGGTGACCGGGCGATTCACTGATTTCGACGCTACACTGGTCCATTCAACG
>JBHHZW010000407.1:0-2618 GCA_046758305.1 Bacteroidota bacterium
CGAGATTAGAGAGCTCTTGCAGAGGCTGGCATACGCAGGTAGAGGTCTCCGCATGCACAATGCCGACAACCTTGGCACTGTTTTTTTGAAGGGCCTGCTTGATTTCATCCGGCGTGAACGCTTTGCCCCACTCTGTCTCGATGGTTGAGACGTCAGCCCCACACCTCTCGGTCACATCCGCCATACGTTTGCCAAACACGCCATTGATGCATACGAGCATCGGCTCGCCCGGCTCTATGAGGTTGACCACGCAGGTCTCCATGCCGGCGCTACCGGTGCCCGAGACAGCGAATGTTAGCTCGTTACCGGTTTGAAAGGTGTACTGGAGCAGTTCACGTATTTCGTTGAGAACTTCCAAAAATGCAGGGTCTAAGTGCCCAATAGTAGGATGGGCCATCGCCTGTAATACCCTTGGATCAACATCAGACGGTCCTGGGCCCATAAGGACCCGCTTCAATGTGTTAGGTGTATTCATCTGTGTCGTTCCTAATCATGCTGTGGGACCCCGCTCCGCGGGAACCCTCTGGGCTATCTTTCTTAAACTCTGGTTCGCCTTAATCACAAGTGTGATGGCAACGCCAAGAAGTACGATCGAGAGAATGATCAAGGCAATATTCCCGGCCAGAAAATTCTTGTAGACCATGAAACACAAAGCCGTCAGCGTCACGCAGAACATGAAATACATGGGGTACTTCACAAACTTGTTGTTCTTGCGAAGTCCCGCCAACCATACGGTTATCGCCAAGAGAGCGATTGAAGCTAACAGTTGATTTGCTGAGCCAAAGAGCGGCCATAGCAATTTACTTGTTCCTGAGAATGTCAACAGCATGGCGACGGCAATCGTGGCCAAGGTTCCCACGTAGCGGTTGTTGCTTAGAATGGTCAGTTTTCCTATATCTTCGAAGAACTCTTGAAACATGAACCGGCCTAAGCGGGTCGCGGTATCCAGAGTGGTCAGGGCAAATGCTGAAATGGCCAGTGCAGCGAAAGTCACGCCGGCCTTCTCTGGTATGCCGAGATGCGAGATAAATCCACCAACTCCCGATGAGAAGATGCCGATGGGCCCACCATCTTCTGGGGTTATAAGACGCCTATAATCGCTTTGTAAAATAGTAATAGCGGTGATTAACGCGATGACTCCCAGCAAAGCTTCGATCAGCATACTGCCGTAGCCGATCGGTTTTGCATCTGCTTCCTTATTTAGTTGCTTTGCAGTCGTTCCTGCTGAAACCAGAGAGTGAAATCCCGATATGGCACTGCAGGCGACGGTAACAAATAGAATCGGAAACAGATACCCCAGTTCGGTTTGAAATCCGCCAAAGGCGGGAAAGCTGATTTTCGGATTAGCAGCAAAGATCCCGATAACACCGGCCAGCAGTATCAGGTACAGAAGAAACGAGCTCAAGTAGTCCCTGGGTTGCAGAAGAATCCAGACCGGTGTGACCGCGGCAAAAAACACGTAAACAAATAAAACAACCTTCCAGACATCGTAAGACTGCGTGATGGGCAAGCGAACTCCGATAACGACACAACCTAAAAGCAGAGCGACACCTATGACCGATGACAACCATAAGGGCACTTTGAATCGGTATATGCTCAGTCCGAAGACAATCGCCAGGACAATAAACAGCAAAGAGGAGGTTGCCGTGGCAGGCTCCTTTACAAATACCTGGGCAACAATATGGGCAAATACGGCAATAACCAGAACGAGCACAGACCAGGCAAAGACTAAAAAGAGCCGTTTGCCGGTCTTGCCAATATGCTCTTCAATGACCTCTCCGATGGTTTTTCCGCCGTGCCGTATGGAAGCTACCAGTGAAGAGAAATCGTGAACCCCGCCCAGGAAGATACTTCCAATTAGAATCCAGAGCAGAACAGGGACCCATCCAAACACGGCAGCAAAAATCGGCCCGACAATAGGGGCGGCACCAGCAATTGAAGCAAAATGATGACCCATCAATACCGGTGCTTTTGTTGGGACATAGTCCACTCCATCTTGTTTAGTGTGTGCCGGTGTCGTGCGCTTGGTGTCCAGGTCCAGCTTTTGGGCTATGAATCGGCCGTACAAAACATAGCCGAGCAATAGCGAAACGATTGCTATAACCATTAATAACGCAGCTGACATTTTTTATCCCCTTAAATGTTGATGCAAAACTGCAATTTGTGTCCTGAGACTTGTCTGACGACCCGTCTCGCCGGAGTCAAGACGAGGCGGGACAGTCAAGAGTCGGGCCTTAGTAGATCGTCAAGATAATTTTCCCTAAGGGGCCGCAGTCGCCTTCATAGATACCCTTTATCTGGTCACCTTTAGCTCGGTATGCCCTTGCAGCCGTGCCGGTCAAGACTACTGCACCGGGTTCCAATGTGCCACCATGTTTGACTACATGATTGGCCAGCCAAAGCAGAGAATTCCAGGGACTGCCCATGACGTTGGTCGCAGGGCTCTCTGCAATGGTCTTGCCATCTCGGATCAGCTTGAGTGTGACTGCATCAACATCCACTTTGGCTGGATCTATGGCGGGTCCAAGCACAAAGAAGTGGCTGCCAACACCGTTTGCAATCGCGTCCTGGGGCGTGGGCTTGGTATCACCTGTAACGAACCGATCATCCCCGAGATC
>JBHHZW010000408.1:0-2618 GCA_046758305.1 Bacteroidota bacterium
GCTTCCCTATCGGTATGAAGTACGTTGCCAAGGCACGAACGGAGGAGAAGAGATCAAGATCCAAGCTAAACTCCTCATCCTTGGTGGCGGCACAGTTGGTACAGCTATTCTCCTGCTGAACTCACGTGAGAACCTGCGAATGCTCAGCAATCACGTAGGCGATAATATTGCGATCAATGGAAGTGTCAAGGTTGCCGCACTTCTCCCCGAAGGATTCCTTGACGGTGATATGCTGAGTGGAAGAACCCACCCCGGTATGATCAGCTACCAATTTCTCGACTCGATGGGAATAACGGTTTCGGCAGTCAAACCGATGCCGCTGAATGTCATAACCGCAGCGCACCTTGTCCTTGACGGCGATTCGCGCAAGCCATCCTACTGGGGCGGAGCGCATGTGGAGTTAATGAAACTGTACAGACGAAGGATGATCATCCTCTACGCGATGGGCTTGACAGATCCTACTGCCGAACTTCGGGGCGTGGGGAGGAACAAGTTCGAGCCGCATCTCAAACTCGATGGCCAACTTCGGAGTTACTACATCCGTACGAAAGCTCTGCTGCAATCTATTCTTCTCAGGAATGGTTGCAGGTTAATTGATGCGCACATGATCGACCGCGAAGGGAAAGAGTATGAAGACCTCCGTTTTTCGACGACGCACATGGTCGGCTCGTGCAGAATGGCAAACAGAAAGGAAGATGGTGTGGTAGATGCATACGGTGAGGTATTTGATTACCCCGGTCTCTACGTCACCGACGGAGCAGCAGTCCCTACTTCATTAGCCGTCAATTCGAGTCTGACGATCCTCGCGAACGCGGAGCGGATCGCTTCGCATCTTGTGAGATGGTACATTCGACCGATTAGGCAGAGTGCTTCTATTGCAACGGATCTCGGTCTGCCCGTGCTGCAGTCCACTCAATAGAATTCAAGACTTTCGGCATGATCATCGAGGAGTCCGAAGAGCGAGAATGGCAACTTTGGTAACAGGAGGAACAGGGTTTATCGGGCAGCATGTCGTTCGGATGTTGGTTGAACGCGGTGATGTCGTTCACGTGCTCCGCAGACAAAGGAGCGCGTCTCTTTTGGACACTGAAACAAACGTCAAAACTTTTTACGGCGACATTGTTGACCCGGAGTCAACATCCAGAGCAATCCGTGGATGCGGGAAGGT
The DNA here is from genome assembly GCA_046758305.1 of Bacteroidota bacterium. Lineage (GTDB taxonomy): Bacteria > Bacteroidota > Ignavibacteria > UBA10030 > JAZGDE01 > JAZGDE01. The sequence continues at coordinate 1,169 of JBHHZW010000408.1, forward strand.
GATCCATCTGGCGGCATTTGCACGAGTTTGGGTGAAAGATCCAACAATGTTATATCACATCAACGTTCTCGGGACCGGCAACGTCCTGAAGGCCGCTTCAGAAGCCGGTGTCCAGAAGGTGGTGTACACTTCAATGTGTTCAGCAGTTCAGGTCATCGAGGATGGTATCGCGGATGAGCGTTCGTTTCGCGAACCGAGTCACTTTCTCACCGAATACGCTCATTCAAAATTTCTGGCGGAAAAGCAGGTTGAATCGTTCCTTGAAAAAGGTGTTCCGGTTGTGACCGTGTATCCGACAAGGGTCTATGGACCCGGAAGGATGACCGATGGAAACGCAGCGACAAAGGCCATAGCTCTGTATATGCGTGGGAGGCTGCCGTTCATGCTCGGTCACGGCGACGGAATTGCAAATTGGGCTTACGTCGGGGACGTTGCACGCGGGCACATACTTGCAGTCGATCATGGCCGAGTGAGCGAGCGATATATTCTCGGAGGAGAAAACGTGGCCCTGAAAGACGTTCTTACTCTCATCGATAATATCACAGGGAAAAAACATGTTCGGCTAAACCTTCCAGAAAAATTTGCGCTTGCATTTGCGAGGTTCGAAGAGTTCAAGGCAGAACGGTTTGGGATACGACCGTTCATCACTAAAGGCTGGGTAGAATCGTTGGGTAAAAGCTCACCCTATTCGTCGGATACCGCGGTGAGGGAGCTTGGGTACCAGATCACGCCATTGCACGAGGGACTGAAGATCACAATCCGTCGGCTGGCAGAACAACAATGAGAGTATTCCGTCTTGGTGGCAGTTTTATGACTGAGCTTTGACAATTTTTTGACAACTTCGTCCGCGGGTTTCTGCATATTGGGCTAGGAAAGCAAAGACAATGAAATGACGATGTCGGACGCCTTGGAGGCAAGATGGCACGAAAGGGTCTTCCACCAGCTGCACTTCCTGGATGCATGAGCTTCGCCATGTACGCGCACGTTTCGCCAGCAAGAATCGTCACTATTGCTTTCTGGCGGTCCTACGTTGTTACGATGCGCCCTTATTTGCTGTTTGTTTCCGGGATTACTGGAATAGCAGGCTTGTCCTTAGCTCCGGAAGTTCCTCTGTTGAACACCATGTTGCTCTCCCTCACCTTCCTCCTCTCGTATGGCTTTGGTCAAGCATTGACTGATTCCTTTCAGATGGATACTGATTCCCTTTCCGCGCCATATCGACCTCTCGTTCAAGGGAAGTTGCGGCGGAGTGATGTCCTTGTCGTTAGTCTTCTTGGCTTGATCCTCAGCGGCGTCGTTGTCGTACTACATAATTTCCTCAATCTTTTCCTTGCTTTGCTGACCATTGTTGGTCTGTCGACTTATACCTATTTCAAACGGAGGTGGTGGGCAGGACCTATCTACAATGCTTGGATTGTGACAGTCCTTTGCTTGATTGGCTATCTGTCCG
>JBHHZW010000409.1:0-2618 GCA_046758305.1 Bacteroidota bacterium
CCAACATCGAAATCCTAAGCAGGGTGGACCATTCGGAGATTCTCAAGGCGATCCGGTCGTCCAACAGAAAGAAGATCAAGCGGGAGGCCCGCAGAGGCAAGACGGAGGGTCCGAGGCGGCTTCAGGCCGTGCCGCGACCGCCAAGGGCTTTCGAGAATCAACGCCCGGCATGGCTGACGAGGCCGTGATCACCGTGCTCAACTGCAAGTATCCAGAAGTTTACGGTCAATCGCTTGCCCTGCGCATTGGCCAGGATGAACTCTGTCCTTTTTCAACGGTCTGGCTATGCTGCTGAGGCCCCGCGCCATCTCCTTGCGTGCGTATTACTTTCTGAGGCCCGTCATTCCATGGAGACTCCGAATGGCGTGTCGACGCGTTGTGGCTAAACAACTAAGGCGTCGGCTCATCAGGTCTTGGCCTATCAGTCAGGTAGCTGCAAGAGCCCCAGATGGTTTTCCCGGCTGGCCTGATGGCAAAGAGTTTGCCTTCGTTCTTACCCATGACGTCGAAGGCAAAAAAGGCTCGGATCGTTGCCGCGACCTAGCTGGGATGGAGATGCGTCTGGGGTTTCGCTCCTCATTTAACTTCATACCCGAAGGCGAGTACGCGACTCCGGAATCCCTACGCGAGTGGCTTACCACCAACGGATTCGAAGTGGGTCTCCATGACCTACAGCACAACGGTAAACTGTACAGTTCCCGCAAGAGTTTTACCGCCAATGCTCAAAGAATCAATCATTATCTGGCGGAGTGGCAGGCCGTGGGGTTTCGTTCCGCCTTCATGCTCCACCATCTTGGCTGGCTCCGAGATCTCAACATCCTATACGACACATCTACCTTTGACACTGACCCGTTTGAGCCGCAGCCCGACGGAGTGAACACGATCTTCCCCTTCTGGGTATCTCGAGACGACCACTCCGGCTACGTCGAACTTCCCTACACGTTGCCACAGGATTCAACGCTCTTCCTCGTGCTCCAAGAGAAGACGATTGATACGTGGAAGCAAAAGCTTGATTGGATCGCTCAACGTGGCGGAATGGCGTTGTTGAACGTTCATCCCGACTACATGAATTTTGACGGCAGGAGGAATTCCTCGGAATATAACGCTCGACTGTACCAAGAGTTTTTGGAATACGTGGCCAAGCGTTACGGGCACCGATGCTGGTTTGCGCTGCCGCGAGACGTAGCCAAGTACGTCACCCGCGCCCTTCACCCAGGAGTAGATCGATGTGCTGGTACACACCCCGCGCATTCATCCGGGCGTCGCCCTTCAAGTCGCCAACATCCGACCGTCTCGAGCAGCTGGCGCCTTCGGGGAAAGCGGGTGGCGATGGTCTCGTTTTCTCCTTACCCAGCCGATCCACGACCGTGTCGTGCCGCGGATGCCCTTATCAATAAAGGTATGAGCGTCGACTTGATATGCCTCATCCAAGATGAAAAGGACCCGAAGCGCGAGGTCTTGAACGGCGTCGACATCCTCCGTGTTCCAATCACACACCACCGTGGCGGCATGTTCGAATACATCTTTCAGTATTTGGCCTTCATTTTGATTTCCTCCACGATTCTCGCCCTGCGCTCGTTGACCCGTGGCTATGACTTGATCTACGTGCACAATATGCCCGACATTCTTGTCCTGAGTTCGTTGATACCGAAGGCATTCGGAGCAAAGGTGATCCTCGATCTACACGATCCGATGCCCGAACTCATGATGACGATTTTCAAGGTTCACCAAGACAGCGCAAGTGTTCGGCTGTTAAGGCGACTCGAGAAGTGGAGTATCGAACGCGCGGATTCGGTGCTCACAGTCAACCGCGCCTGCAAAAGGATATTCACCTCGCGTAGCTGTCGGGCGGAGAAGATTGGCGTGGTAATGAATTCTCCCGATGGGGAGATCTTCCGATTTCGTACCCCGCGCTCGCACGCCTCCACAATCCACGCTCCGAGCAAGCCCTTCGTGATCATGTATCACGGGGCTCTAGTCGAACGAAATGGCTTGGATCTCGCTGTCGACGCGTTCGCGCGAGTACGACAGGCTGTTCCCGCTGCGGAACTCAGGATTTACGGTCCCAAGACCCGTTTTCTTGAACGCGTGATGGACTCGGCCCGAAACAAGGGTCTGCATAAGGCGGTTCATTATCTGGGGCCGAAGCGGCCGGAGGATATTGTCCGGGCGATCCGAGAGTGTGATGTGGGCATCATTCCGAATCATCGAAGTGTCTTTACCCAGATTAACACGCCGACTCGCATTTTCGAGTATCTGGCACTGGGTAAGCCCGTGATTGCTCCGCACGCGCCAGGCATTCAAGACTACTTCAACAAAGAGTCTCTCCTGTTCTTCGAGCTTGGGAACTCGGAGGAGCTTGCGCGGAAAATCGAATATGTGTCCTCCCACCCCAGCGAGGCTATTGAGATCGTGAAACGAGGGCAACAGGTCTACCTAGCTCACACATGGGGGCAGGAGAGGCAGAACCTTTTGAATCTGGTGGGCGGACTCCTAGAAAGTGGGGAGTAGCCGGATTGATTCGTCGTACAAGTGCCTTGGCCGGATTGAGCCCAGTGGCTCTGAGTACAAGTCATCAGGCGATCAGACATCACGACATCCAGCGGGCTCTCGACCTG
>JBHHZW010000410.1:0-2618 GCA_046758305.1 Bacteroidota bacterium
TCGCTCACGCTTGTATCTGCCCGGGCTCTCGCTCTGCGCCTCTCGCCCTGCTCCCCAGCGCGATCATGGCCCATCCCCCAGTGCTGAACCAGCCGGAGCGTCTTACTTCCCTCGATGCCTTCCGCGGCTTCACCATCTCTGGAATGATCCTCGTCAACAACCCCGGAAGCTGGAGTCACATCTATCGTCCGTTCCGTCATGCCGAGTGGCATGGCTGGACATTCATCGAATGATTTTCCCATTCTTTCTTTTCATCGTCGGCGTCGCGATTCCACTGGCGATCTCCCGCCAGTTTGGGCACAATAATTCAGAGTCGATATTGCTGCTCCGGGTGCTCCGACGATCTATCATTCTGTTCGCGTTAGGCTTGGTCCTTCGCGGGTTCCCAAACTACGACTTCTCGACGATCTGCATTTGACACTTTCCTCCCCACCGCGTTCTGGGCCCGCAGGTCTGCGTTGAGAAAACCTAGCGCTTGCAATCTCTGTGTTGACTCCGTACTATGTTGCATTCGACCCACTGTTCAAGACTACCTTAAACCGTAGAGTTCTGGGAAAAAGGTGAGATGGGGAAAGCTCATGATGTACCGACAGCTCGGCACGAGTGATCTGAACGTTCCTGTCGTCATTTTCGGAGCCTGGGCCGTCGGCGGATGGTGGTGGGGCGGAACAGACGATGAGAACGCCATTGCGGCGATCCGGGATGCTCTTAAACTGGGAATCAACTGCATCGATACGGCTCCGATGTACGGGTTCGGCCACAGTGAACGGCTCGTCGGGAAAGCAGTCAAAGGTTGGCGGAGTAAAGTCCTCATCGCGACCAAGTGCGGCCTGCGGTGGGATCGAGGTGATGGAGAGTTTTGGTTCGACAGCTCCGATAACGCGGGCAATCCTGTCAGCGTCTACCACAACCTCCGATACGATTCAATCCTTGAGGAATGCGATCGGAGCCTGAAACGGCTTGATACCGATTACATTGACCTGTACCAATGCCACTGGCCGGACCCGACCACAGACCTCGATGAGACAATGGACGCAATGTTGAACCTACAGAAGCAGGGCAAGATCCGCGCCATCGGTGTGAGCAATTTCTCTGTTGAGATGATGGAGACGTGTCTAAAGTGGATTGCTCTCGCAAGCGATCAACCAAAGTACAGTTTGCTTTCGCGGGACATCGAGAAAGACATTCTTCCGTTTTGCCGTTCGCGTAACCTTGGCGTTATCGCATACAGCCCTCTGGAGAATGGGTTGTTGACAGGGAAGTTCTCCGCTGAGCAGGAGTTCCCTCCCGGAGACGAGCGAGTGAAGCAGCCTTGGTTTAAACCGGAGAATCGCAGACGGGCTCTGAAAGCCATCGAACAGGTAAATCCGATCGCGCGAGAGCTCGGAATCACGCTCGCGCAGCTTGCGATTAACTGGATCATGTCTCAGCCGGGTGTCACCGCTGCAATCGTCGGAGCACGCAATCCGCGGCAAGTTCAGGAGAACGCTAGCGCAGTAGATTTTTCGCTCGACGATGAGCAGATTGAACTGATCCGCCGTGAATTTGAAACGCTCGGCGAGCTATCGTAGCCCGGGTTAGGATGCGATACTACACCGCCTGCAAACGCGAAGGCGTCTCGCCGAGCAGTTCCGCAGTTGACCCTCGGCCGGAGGCCTTCGGGCTAGTGGATAATGAAGGTACCTATCGCGCAGGCATAGAGCGTTATAAGTTGTCTACAACCCTGACGAGTTGTCCCCGACCGGAGGGGTTAGATAGACTCACAGAAAGCTGCCAACTTCTCCGGTCGACGAACGTGGGGAGTTGGCTGCATGCAGCACCTGACTATCGACCAAGCTTCGTGAAACAGAAACGAACAAAAACCGTTGTCGGCATCGACCTAGCAGGAAGTCCGAAACGTCCCACCGGCGCTTGCACCCTTCGCGGCCGCTCTGCATCTGACATCACCGAGCTCTCCAGTGACGAGGAAATCCTCAGGTATCTCAACGATCGACAACCCGACCTTGTCGCGATCGATGCTCCTTTGTCGCTTCCGCCGGGCAGGAGGTCAATCCATGATCGAAATGGAAGACACCTTCGAGTGTGCGATGTTGAGTTGCAGAGAAGGGGAATTCGGTTCTTTCCCATCACGCTCGGACCCATGCGCATGCTGACGGAGCGTGGTATTCACCTCATGAGGCGAATCGAGAAAATGCGAATGAAAGTTATCGAAATCTATCCCGGTGGAGCTCAAGACCTCTGGAACATTCCTCGCAAGCAAGGAGGGTTGGAAAGACTTCGCAGGAGCCTTGAAGAGCTCGGGATCAAAGGATTATCGAAAGGGATAACAGGCGATGAACTCGATGCCGTGTCTGCCGCGATCGTCGGTGGCCTGTTTCTGAGAGGTAAAGCAGACGTGTACGGCAGTATCCGGCGGGGAGCGATTGTAATGCCGAAAAGTCCGCACGACCAAGCGCCGTGATGCTCGGATAAGTTACTCCCAGCAATAGAAATACTCACTGAGTACGAGTGGGCTTGACTCTTATGATCAGGATCTTACGATAAGAGCGACCCGATCGGAACTATCACCGCTAACCTAAAGAATTCGTTTCATCTCTTCTCGTTCAAACTACGAACTC
>JBHHZW010000411.1:0-2612 GCA_046758305.1 Bacteroidota bacterium
GAATTGAAGAAGGCGGAAAGGACCCTTCAAGCTTTTGGGCTTTTTCCAGAAGACAAGAACCTCAGAGAAACCGTGCTGGATCTCCAGAGCCAGCAGGTGATAGGTTTCTACGATCCTGAGAACAACGAATTTTATCTAACTGAGAGAAGTGAAGAAAACATTCCACCATACCTTCGCGAACAGGAAGCTCTGTTGGAAATGCTCTTCAGAACTACGATGGAGGAATTTGTGGCCGTCCACGAACTCACACATGCCCTTCATGATCAGCACTTCGACCTGCAGACCCTTCCCATGAGTAAGGAAAATAACGATGACCTCTCCCTCGCCGTCAGAGCGTTGGTCGAGGGCGATGCTGAATATACCACACAGGACCACCTGTATCGGAAGATAGGCGGGAATCTCCAGATGTTCAGCGAACTTGTGAAATCGAATACTCTGCAGATAATGAACACCGCGCAATCGATGTCCGGACTCGAGAATTTTCCAATATTTTTGACGAAAATCTTAATGTTCCCATACACTAGCGGGCTCCTCTTTACCATGGAGGGGCGAACTGAGAATTGGGATAAAATTAATGAAGCTTACGCGGACCTCCCCGCTTCCACGGAGCAGATCCTTCATCCGGAAAAATACTTCGAAAATCGGGATTATCCCACTGTCTTAACTTTGCCGGAGTTGGGTCCCATCCTAGGGGCGGGATGGGAACTACAGGAAAACAACAACTTTGGCGAGTACGCTCTAGGCGTCTTGCTTTTACATTTCTTCCAAGAATCTGCAGATAATCAGAAGAATCTGGAGGCTCGAAACGGATGGGATGGAGACTCCTACCTTAGTTACTACAACGAGAATGAGAATATCGTCGCTCTGGCCTGGTTGACCACATGGGATAGCGAAGAGGATTCCGCCGAGTTCGAGGAGCGATACCGGGAGCTATTAGGGAAAAAATACCCTGATGCGGAAATCATCACCGAGGAGGAGAACTTGCTGGTCCTCGGAATCGAAAATGACCGAGTGCTCCTGCAGAGGAAGCAGAAAGATGTGTTCGTGCTGGAGGGAATCCTCGCCCATCACCTTCAAGACGTTGTCGCGGAGATCTGGGAGAACACGGAAAGACGCGAACTGAAGAACGTCGAACTGGTCCCCGCATAGGTGTCTGCACATGCTGAACTCGAATCGAGAACGGCTTTCGGACTACATCGAGGAGCTAAGCCGGTTGAATTCGGACGAGGAACGGTGGTCGAGCAGACCTAGGGGAAACCCCAGTAGTGCACAAGCTGGGCTTCGGAAAAAATAATTTGAGGAATTACATGCGTTGGGAGCTTTGGCACCCTTGGTATGACGACATCGCCCGACGATTGAGGTTGGACCAAGAGGCAGACCGTCAGGCGGCCGAGAGGTTGAATGCACTTCTACCCCGGCCAAATATCGAAGGTTTGACTCGCATCATTCGAGACCGCGATTGTATCGTCTTCGGAGCTGGGCCCTCCTTGGATGCGGATCTGGCAAGGCTTGAGCAAGCAAGTTTTCTAGATAGAGCTTTGATCGCTGCAGATGGCGCGACCTCCGCCGTCATTAAGCATCGCAACCCCGATATCGTTGTCACTGATCTCGACGGCGAGGTTGAGCATCAGCTCGTTGCCTGGCACCGAGGTGCGTGGCTGGTCGTGCACGGCCACGGCGATAACCTCGAGCGGATAGAGCAGGTCGTGCCAAACCTACGGGCGCGAGTAATCGGGACCACCCAACCCCGGGCATTCGGCAAGCTCTTCAACTTTGGAGGGTTCACCGATGGCGATCGCGCCGCGTTCATGGCCCACGAGCTTGGGGCGAGCAAGATCTACCTCGCTGGGATGGACCTAGGCTCGAAAATCGGCAGACACTCGGGCGACAAGGACCGCGGGCGAAAGCTCATCAAACTCGAGGTATGCGGAGAGCTCCTGGCTTGGCTAGCCGGCGAACTTGGTGCAGAGTTGATCAACTTGACCGGTCAAGGCGAACCCATACCCAACGTGCCGAAGGAGGAACCGCGATGAATGGTCGAGTGTGGGTTTTCCTGACTTTATCTTTACAACACTTTTTTAGGTTAAAATGCGGGGCTCGGTTGACAATTCCTCAATTTTTCTAAGGAAGTTTTCTTGTCTACCCCACAGTTTGTGTTTTAGTGCCTTGAAGCTTGCCTTGATATTTTTCGAGTCGTCGATGGTACGTATTGCCAAATCACTAATTTTTTTGGAATTCGCTTCCCTGACATCTATCACCTTATCTCCCTGACCGATGAACTCCATGAAATTGTAATTCTTTGCATCGTAAGCGACATTTACTATTGGAACCCCACTTCCGAACGCTAGCACGGTGGAATGCATCATCATGCCAATGACCAGATCCAATTTGCCGTAAATGAATTTCATTTTGTATGGGTTGGGAGTTGTATCCACAACTTTGAGCGGCAAATTTTTCTCCTTCATCGCTTTGGCAACCTGGTGCTCATCCGAGTGGTGTATCAGGTACACGATTTCCGCGTCTAGACGCTTGATTAAAAATTCGCATGCTTTGACGTACTCATCAATTGTCCTGCGCAGATATTGCGGATATAGCGTCCAGTAGTGGGAAGC
>JBHHZW010000412.1:0-2610 GCA_046758305.1 Bacteroidota bacterium
GGATACCTCTTCGTTGTGTCGATCTGTTTGGTGCTATTCCTCTCCAGTGTCAAGGTGAATGCTGAACCGACGGAATATCAAGCAGAAGCATATCGGACTTCCATGAAGATCAAGATCGATGGGATTCTTGACGAAGCCGATTGGGCAAAGGCGAAGCCCATCACGGAGTTCGTCCAGGTTCAGCCTAATGAGGGAGACCCCATCACTCAACCGACGGAAGTGCGAATCCTATACGATGACAAGAAGATCTACTTCGGTTACACATGCTACGACTCGGATATGTCCAAGCTGGTGATCAACGAGATGCGCCGCGACGCACGCGGTCTCTACAGCAACGATCATGGATTCCTGCTTCTGGATCCCTACAACGCCAGGCGGAACGCAGTTTTCTTTCGCTTCAACGCCATTGGAGGAGTGGAGGATGCGGCCGTATCAAACTCTGGTGATAGCCGAGATGATAGTTGGGACGCTGTTTGGGAATCTCAAGGCAGAGTCAACGAAGACAACTGGACTGTGGAGCTAGCGATCCCGTTTAGTCAGCTTCGCTTCAGCAAGAGTGATGTGATGACGTGGGGAATGAACCTGGGACGGGAGATCGCGCGAAACGATGAGATCGCTACCTGGAGCCCAGCTCCCAGGTCATACGGCCCCATGGCAAAGTACCGCACTGCCTGCTTCGGCAGTCTGGTCGGCCTGGAGGGAATCTCGCCATCGAGACACATCGAACTGCTGCCTTACGTTTCGGCGGGAGTGAGTCGAGTCGAGGAGGAAAATAACGAGACGCACGATGCTGGTCTGGATGTCAAATATGGCATTACCACGAACCTCACAGCCGATATGACATTCAACACCGACTTCGCTCAGGTTGAGGCCGATGAAGAGCGAGTCAACCTTACGCGCTTCAGTCTCTTCTTCCCGGAGAAGCGTCCCTTCTTTATGGAGGGTGCTTCGCTCTTCGATTTCGGTATTCCACGTCCCAGTTTTCGCCGTCCGCCACCCCTGCTTCTGTTCTATAGCCGTAGCATCGGGCTTGCTGAGGGACGCGCTATCCCAATCCTTGCCGGCGCAAAGCTAACGGGCAAGGTGGATACCAAAGCCGGAGCTTATGGTGTCGGTCTGCTGAACGTCCTGACGGACGAGTATCACGACCATGAAGTGGAAGAGGACGAGGAGCCAATCGATGAGCCTCGCACCAACTATACCGTGCTGCGTCTCACACGAGACGTGTTAAGTGGTTCATCCATTGGCGTAATGGCCATCAACAAACAGGATTCGGACACATACAACCGCGCGGCAGGACTCGATTTTGCGTTTCGTCCTGAGAAGAATCTGGACATACGTGGTCTCTGGGCACGAACATTCGAGGAGGGAGTTACGGAGCAGAACAACGCTTTCTACTTCGGCGGCAATTGGCGAAGCGACCCGTTTCGGCTAGGTGGTTCGTATACCGACATAGGTGAGTTCTTTAATCCAGAGGTTGGGTTTGTTCGCCGGGAGGATATCCGCCGCGTTCGGGCCTCCGCGCAATACAGCCCGTGGCCACGCAAGTTTGGCATTCGAAACGTCAGACTTGGGCCTGAGTTCGACGTTATCTACACACGAGATAATGAGCTGGCAACACGCGATATCTCATTCGACAGCGACTTCGAGCTTGAGGCGGGAGGCTCCTTCGGATTCCGGATCAGGCATACGGAAGACCATCTCGAAGAAGACTTCGAGATCAGGGAGGACGTCTTCATCCCGATTGGTGAGTATAACTTCGCTGAGCTAAGAGCATCGTTCTCGACGAATAGGAACAAGAAGGTATACAGCAGATTCAGCGCCGAGTTCGGCGATTTCTACAATGGCGAGAAACGCGGGTTTGGGATCGACACTAACATCAAGCCAAATGCACGTCTCAGCATCGAGCCCATGTTCGAGTTCAATCGCATAACACTGCCGCAAGAAACGTTCAACGCGAGCATTTTCGCAAGCCGAGTCAGCTACTCGTTCTCGACAAAGCTGTTCGCCAAGCTATTCGCTCAGTGGAACAGCGAGGATGATATGTTGTCCACCAACTTTCTGATCAACTATATCTACCGTCCCGGTAGCGACTTCTACTTGGTTGTGAACCAGAACTACGAGACCGACGATGAGTCGTTCCATCATCAAGAGACGACTGTTATTGCTAAAGTGACCTATTGGTGGAATCCATGAAGTGATTAAAGTACAGTAAACTCCTTCTAGTATCGTAAAATGCCTTGTAGATCTTTTCCGTTGGCTTAAGCCCCTGCATGATCTTACTAGATGCCTTTCCCACCATAAGGATCACTTCATTTTTTGGAGCGATTGCTTCATTTTTTGGAGTGCCTCTTTATATTACCATAATCTGCATAATCGTGCAATTGGAAAATTATGCCGCGGCGAGGTCGGAGGTGCTTTGTGTGTCTATCAGTAGCAGATAAGCTCTAACAGGCAGGGCTGTAAAGGTGAACTTAGGTTATCGTCATCGTTTAGGGAAGGAAGCTGATCTTCGTACGACTCTTGGCGATCCGGTTCATTTCAAGCCTTACACCATCCCACAAAAGCACGCTTTGAGACATCAACTCGGGGAGCCAGGTTGATGTCTGA
>JBHHZW010000413.1:0-2605 GCA_046758305.1 Bacteroidota bacterium
GTCAGCAATGGTCAAGAAAGGGGCGAGCGGACTGCTTGAAAAACAACAAAAAGGGCCAGCAGAACTAAACTACTGACCCTTTGCGGTGACGTGGCTTTCTGGCAATTACGACGACCGGACTTTCACCGGTTAGCAGACGACAACTTCAGGATACACTAGCGAGAGTTAGGCGGCCCCAGACATCGGATTCACTACTCTACCAAGGAATAAGATGCTCCCTGTATGATTGTCACGAATCAGGAAAACAAACGGGTGATCGGCACGGAAAATCAAAGGTGGTTTGGGCACGCCAAGGCCCCGTGCCCCCATGACGACTGCTGTCGCGGCAGCCGCTTCGGTACCTTCCTCATTCACATCAACGAAAGCTTTATGGATGACAGCACTGATATACAACCATTGTTTTCTGCCGTCCATGCCAGAGAAATCGGCCTTGTCTTGATCGAATGCGTCAATCATCCCCATCGAGGCAAGCGTCTTGTTCAATCCAAACTGAGAATCCATCTTGAATCTTGGCAAAAGGACCTGTACCTCTCTCTCGTTGAGCCCCCTTGTCCATTTCTCCAAGCTCTCTACAGTCAGGGCATCCTCGAGTTCTGCAAGCCCGTCAACCTTCCTGGGTAACAGTACAACCATCGAAAGATCGTTCCCAACGTAGGGCAGTTCAAGAATCTGCAAGCTATCACTCTCCGCGTACCTGAACTTCTGCTGCTGGGTCATCATGGGCACTTTGATTTTCTTGGTGGGCGTCACCCAAAACGGGGCTTCTTTCGTGAGGGTTTTCTGAAACTGACTTGCCCAGTTTCCCTTGAAATAGATCGCGTTGACCAGGACAAGACGCGTCAAGTCATCCAAAATCCCTGGCGGTATTAGATCCTTGATTTTGTTCTCCGTTTTTTCTTCAACCCATACATTGATCTTCCTGCGTGCCGCTTCAGTAGCTTCCCTATAGTCGACAGGGGTAATCAACACCCCATAATACTTCTCCGTCAGAACGAGAAACTCTTCAAGAAAAGCGTAGCCCTTCTGAGGCCACAGTGCATTTGCAGCACTCAACTGAATGTGCCCTTTCTCCTGCACGGCATTTAGTCCCGCTTCCAATGAGCAAAAGGCGGGATGAAGTCGCTCCTGGCCCAATGTGAAATGGAGTGTCCGAGCCATCTGTCTTTCAGTATTCCCACGGGCACCGGCGTAGGTCATGGCAAGTGCTGTGGAGATGCTGTACGGAGAGAAAAACAGATTGCCTTCGGCCTCTTTCAGTTCCCCATAAAGAGCAAGGGCAAATACAGCGTTTCCTTTGACAACGGCCTCCAGCTCTTTTACATCTAACGAGGCGGCAACTCGTTCTGGTTCTTGCTGTTGCGAGCGCCTAAAGAGCTTCTTCCAGAATCCCATGATGACTCTCCCTTCAATAGTAGTCTCCACTAACTTACTCAATAGTGTCGGGCCGTCCAACGGAAAAGATCAGGCGCGCCGCGACTTACGCGCCGTTTCCTTCAATTCAACGTGTCCCACAAAGCCAAATCGTGCCGCGATACAAGGCCGCGAAGCGGCGTCGCCTGCAGCGGGGGTTGGGGCGGCAATGTGCAAGGCCAGTCGCGCCGCAGCTGAGCTATCAGTACACAAGTCTTCCGTTCGCATCTCTGAACAATCTCCCATACTCTTCATTCTCGAAAACGATCGTGAAGACCGGACCATCGACCGAGATGCGAGTGTCCTTGAATCTTGCTCGGGCATCCGCTTGCAGCTTGGCCTTTAGTCCTCTGTCATATGCACGCCGACCTGTCATCAATGACGCAATCAGCAGTATGGGAGCTAGAATAAGGCCTGGAATCAGAACATACAGGAATGCCGTTCCCTCGATCACGAACCAACTGACCAGCATCAAGCCCAGCAGAGCCCAAAAACCCGTCTTCAGCACCCCCGATGTAAGCACATACCCTGGTCTGTACCCCGGATCATATTCCTCTGGATCATACCTATAAAGGACGTTGAAATCCCTCCAGCAGTCCTCGCACATAGGAAGTGCAAATCGTACAGCGCCACGGAGAGTTGGACCTGACCACGGACCTCCGCTGCCTGACCTACCTGCAAGGAAGACAGACCGCTCTCTACGCGGATACGTCGTGAAGCAACTTGAGCAGTGTGTTGTGGGCGCCGTTACAGGTTCTTTCATCCGACTGACGCGAGATAGCCGCACTTTGATCGACATCAGAATGTCTCCTTTACCCGGTTTGCAGATCTGCCGCCCAACTTGTTATTATCTGGACATCTGTCCACCTAGTCACCCGATTTGGCATACTAGGCGGACATTCTTCCATATAGCCACCCCTCTAGGGTGTATTATGCAGAAATCTCGTCCGTCTAGCAAACTTGCCACGACGAAACAAAACGGGTACAACAGAACATACATTCAGCTTGACATCAGTATACACCGACAAGCCCCAAAATGCAAACACCAAGGCGAGAAATGCGGGGCGGCGTCCTGAGCTTCGCTATGCCCTACCTTCTTCTCGATCTCCACCAGCTCGCCAGGAACAGGAGACCAGCCACCAAGAGGGGCCCGCCCGTGATCAGCATGGCCCAGACCTTGTTGTGCCCGGCGGTA
>JBHHZW010000414.1:0-2602 GCA_046758305.1 Bacteroidota bacterium
GCGGCTTGCACCGCTCATCGTCGGTAGGAGGTTGGCGAGAAAACTGAACGTGCGGCCAGGCGAGAGAGTTACAGTGTTCGGTGTGACCAGCCCTGCCGGAGGCGGGATGGAAGCGGTAACGTATCGTGCGGCGCAGTTCGAATTGGTCGGTCTCTACGAGACGGGGATGGCGGAGTATGACGATATCTATGCGTACACCGACCTGCAATCCGCGCAGCACCTCTTTCAGATGGGCGGGGATGTCTCCGGTTTCGACGTCCTGGTTCACGATGTATCTCAGGTAGCTACGGCTGCCGACCAGATCCAGGAGTTGCTGGGCTATCCTTTTTATGCGAAGACAATGTTCGACATGTACAAGAATCTCTTCGCCTGGATCGAACTGCAGAAAAAGCCCATACCGATCGTCCTTGGCCTCATCATCATCGTTGCCACGGTGAACATCATTGGGACGCTGCTGATGCTCGTCATGGAAAAAACGCACGAAGTCGGCGTTTTGAAGTCGATGGGAGCGACGACCGGCGGCATCACAAAGATTTTCTTCATTGAAGGGCTTTTCATCGCCCTCGTGGGGACGGTCCTTGGAAATGTTCTTGGATTTGGACTCTGTTGGATCCAGCTTCAGTACAAATTCTTCTCGCTTCCCTCGGGAATTTACTTTATGGACACT
This sequence comes from Bacteroidota bacterium, assembly GCA_046758305.1. Lineage (GTDB taxonomy): Bacteria > Bacteroidota > Ignavibacteria > UBA10030 > JAZGDE01 > JAZGDE01. The sequence continues at coordinate 668 of JBHHZW010000414.1, forward strand.
GTTCCCATTCTCCTTCAGGCGAAGAATTTCGTGATCGTTTCGCTCATAGCGATCAGTCTCAGTCTGATTGCCACGGTGCTCCCGTCACGACTGGCGGGTCGGCTCGATCCACTCCTCACAATCCGTTTCCGATGAAATGTCCTACGAGTCTTTCATAGCGAAGCGGTATCTGCTTTCGAAAAAGAAAGCGGGATTGATCACCGTCATCACTCTCATTTCGATCGTCGGTGTAACCGTTGGCGTGGCTGCACTGATCGTGGTCCTTTCGGTATTTAACGGCTTCAACAGTCTCGTCACCTCAATCCTGGTCGGATTCGACCCTCATCTGCGAATCGAAAAGGGACAAGATCACAGAATGGAACGGGAGGAACCGCTGGAGGACGCCCTGCGATCAGATGGGCGGGTAAAGGCTTTTGCCCCCTTTGTCTCGGGCAAATCGTTGCTCCTTTCGGCGAGCTATGACAGAGTAGTCTTCATCAAAGGCGTTGACGAGAATCGGGTGGGCACCGTGTCAGGGGTAGAAAAGAGTATTGTCCTCGGAGAATTCCGTTTGAAGGGAGAAGAGAAGGATGGGATCGTGCTCGGTCTCACTCTGGCTGACCGATTGCACGTGGTGGTAGGGGGCACTGTGACCGTCGTCAGTCCGGTCGGAATCCAGGCGGTGGCAACACAAATGGCTCAGCCTTTGATGAAGCGTCTCAGGGTAGTCGGAATTTACGAGTCGAACAACCGAGACTATGATGCCAATTACGCCTACGTTTCACTCGGTACGGCCCAGCATCTTTTTGAGCTGAACAGTGAAATCGACGGCTTCGAACTCCGCCTCCACTCCATCGGGGACGCAGATGCGGTCAAGGCTGACCTCCAGCAAAAGCTGGGAGATCACTATATCGTCTCCACGTGGTACGACATGCACCGCGACCTTTACTCGATCATGAAGATCGAGCGGTGGATAGCATACCTCATCTTGAGTTTGATCATCACAGTTGCAGCATTCAATATCTTGGGGTCGCTGACGATGTCCGTCCTCGAAAAAACGCGCGACATCGGTGTATTGATGTCGATGGGTGCTCAGTCGGGTGGGATCACCCGCGTCTATCTCTTCGAGGGAATCCTTGTTGGGCTTATCGGCAGTGTGCTCGGGAGTCTCTTGGGGTTCGGAATCTGTTTGCTCCAGCAGCGGTACCATATTTTTTCGCTCGACCCAAACGTGTATATTATACCCGCCCTCCCGGTCGAGCTTCACGTAGCAGATTTTATTACCGTGCTGGCAGCCGCGCTCATCATTTGTACATTGTCAGCGCTCTATCCCGCACGGCGTGCCGCTAAACTGGTGCCGGTCGAAGCAATTCGTTGGGAGTAGGAGGCCATTCGTTCGTGAGTCGAACCGTCATACTGGAAACGAGAGACGTTCACAAAGTCTATCCAATCGGCAGGTATTCGAAACAGAATCTCCATGTTCTCAAAGGTATCGACCTTCAGGTACAGCAGGGAGAGATTGTAGTCATCGTCGGTGCTTCTGGTGCAGGGAAGAGCACGCTGCTGCACATCCTTGGCGCTCTCGACCGTCCGAATGAGGGAAAGGTTTTGCACAACGGGCTCGATGTGTTTTCTTTGGATGACCAAGAGCTCGCTCGTTTTCGAAACAAGGAAGTAGGATTCGTGTTCCAGTTCCATCATCTCTTACCTGAATTTACGGCGCTTGAAAACGTGGCAATGCCGATGATGATCTGGGGAAAAAAATTCTCAGAAGCCAGAACGAAATCGGCCGACCTACTTCAAAAAGTTGGACTTCGCGAACGTGCAGATCACAGACCGCCGGAGCTGTCCGGCGGCGAGCAGCAGCGCGTTGCCGTAGCCCGCGCCCTGATGAACGATCCATCGATCATCTTGGGAGACGAGCCGTCGGGAAACCTTGACAGCTCCGGGGCTGCC
>JBHHZW010000415.1:0-2587 GCA_046758305.1 Bacteroidota bacterium
TCCTGATGCCCAAAGATACGCCACCCAGCAGACGAAGGTGGCGTTTTCCCCTAACATCTATCCTGGCGAGATTTACCGAAGCCCACGGCGTGCTGATCGTGGGTATCAGCGGCCTCGTCCTTGTTTGGAGCCTCATTGGCATCTCCAGATTAGAGGTGGAAAACAGCTTTATCGATTACTTCAACGAAACTACCGAGATTTACCAAGGCATGAAAGTAATCGATCAAAGCCTGGGCGGTACCACCCCTCTGGATGTCATCGTAGATTTTGAGAAGTCTGACGCACTGCCGGCTGTCACTCCACCGCAGCGGACTGGAGCAGAGAGTGACGATATATTCGACGAATTCGATGAATTCGATGAGGCTGCATTGGACGAAAAATACTGGTTTACGCCCGAAAAGATGGACCGCGTCAAGGCCGTGCACCTCTATCTTGACAACCTGCCGGAAACCGGCAAAGTGTTGTCGTTGGCCAGCATGTTGGGCATCGTGGAGAAGGCCAAAGGTGGCAAGCCTCTGGACAGTTTTGAACTTGCTCTATTATATAGTGAAAGCTCGGACGAATTCAAGACCATGCTGATCAAGCCCTATGTCTCGGTTCAGCATAATCAGGTCCGCTTTTGGGTCCGAGTCAGGGACTCCGAGAAGACACTGAGGCGCAACGAGCTGCTGAAGAAGATCAAGGCAGATCTGATCAGCACACTGCAGCTTGACGAGGAGCATGTTCATCTTGCCGGCCTGCTGGTCCTGTACAACAACATGTTACAGAGCCTGTTCGGTTCCCAGATACTAACGTTGGGAATCACTGTGCTGGTGGTGACGGGGATGTTCCTGGTGCTGTTTAAGTCGGCCAGAATAGCTCTGATCGCCATGCTGGCGAACGTGCTTCCCGTCGCAGTGGTGCTCGGTATGATGGGCTGGCTGAACATCCCTCTGGACATGATGACCATAACCATCGCTGCCATCAGTATCGGAATTGCCGTCGATAACACCATTCACTATACCCACAGATTCAAATATGAATTTGGGTTCCCGCAAGGCGGGGGCCCTCAGAAGGACCGGAAGTACCTACATACGATGCATCGATGCCATGGAAGCATTGGTCATGCTTTGTACTATACGTCGGTGACTATTATCATCGGTTTTTCTATCCTGGCCCTGTCCAATTTCAAGCCCAGTGTTTATTTCGGCCTGCTGACCGGATTAGCAATGTTCATGGCGCTTCTTGCCAACCTTACCCTCTTGCCGCAAATGCTGATTCTGGTGAAACCATTTGGCAAGGAGACTTGACAGTTCAAAATGAGTACGATCAGATGGCAGAAGAGAGAAGGCAGAAGACAGAAGACAGAAGTCTGTCCTCTGTTATCTGTCATCTGTTATCTGTCCTCTGTTGTCTTGGTCTTTATGACTGCAGGCTGCGCGGTCTCCGAGAACTCGATACTCGATACTCGATGCTCGATACTCGACGAGAATCAAGAATTTCATCCTTCGCAGCAGCGCTGCTGCGGAGAACGGGCGAGAATCTCCACAGGACGCCTTACGGCGGAGAATCGAGATGAAGATTTTGACTTTCTGGAAGAGGAGCTTGCCGAGCAGATGGCTGAGGTCGCGGACCCTCTGGAGCCCTTGAATCGGATAATGTTCAATGTGAATGACATACTCTACTTCTGGGTGGCCAAGCCCTGCGCCCAAGTGTGTAAAGATGTTGTGCCGGAGCCGGCTCGGATCGGGGTCCGCAATTTCTTTCACAATCTGGCCACACCCATCCGTCTCGCTAACTGCCTGCTCCAGGGAAAGTGTGATTCCGCCGGCACGGAATTGCACCGGTTCTTGGTCAATACGACGGCTGGCATCCTGGGTTTTGGTGATCCGGCACGTGACAAGCTGGGCTTGGAATCCGCCGAGGAAGACCTGGGCCAGACCCTGGCGGTATATGGCTTAGGCGACGGTTTCTATATCCTCTGGCCGCTCCTGGGACCCTCGACTATACGGGATTCAGCGGGCCTGGTGGGCGACCAGTTCCTCAATCCGACGCGTTATGTAGAACCTCTGGAGGCCTCCATCGGCATTTCCAGCGGCAAGACCATCAACGAAAGCTCATTTCATATCGGCGAGTACGAGGCCTTCAAGTCCGCGGCTCTTGACCCTTACGTGGCGATGCGCGGAGCTTATATTCAATACCGAAACAATCAAATCCAGGAGTAGACTTCGGCGCGACCGAGGGACGAGGGACGAGTCACGAGGGACGTCCATTATCCTTCGTCCATCATCCTTCGGCTCGCCAAGCCGCTGCGCTTGAGGCTGTTATCCGTCCGTCGCCGTCTTGGGGTAAGTAGCATAGCTTTGACGTGCCATATAAAGCTACTACGAAAGAATTCGTAATGGCTTAATAGAAGAATCGCGAAAGAGGAGTGACACCAAATATAGTTAGAAATTGCCGAAAGTACATGTCGTTTAGCCGTCGCCGGTCCTGCTTCGGCGGAGGCCTTTGCCGAGACGAGCACGGCGACGGGCAAACTTAATTCGACATTCCCCCGTCATTGCGAGTACCGCCGAGGAATCTATTTTTAACTGTCATTCCTGCGGAA
>JBHHZW010000416.1:0-2582 GCA_046758305.1 Bacteroidota bacterium
AGGATATGCCACCTTGGGTTGCCTCATTTGTTCTCCGGATGTTTCCTTATAATGAGATTGAGCAAACGCTAACTGCTGCCGGACTGAGCACCGAGAGACTTCAAGGTAATCTTTTCTCACAAAGGTGCTTTTCTACGCCTCAGGAGCAGCAACACGTCGCCGAAGAGTTGATGCGTTTGGGATTAGACCCGTCGCGGGAACTGACCGATGACCGGTACTATGCTGAGTTTTTCCTCTCTAGGACGCCAGACGAAGTCAGCGAACGTCCGCTCGAGATACTTTTGAACGACGCTTCTTAAGGGCCCGTTTTCTATAGGGAGGGTTATCTGTAAGCCAGTCTTGAAGATCGAGGACAAAAACACCTTCGGTCGGGGCTGATTATACAAAACGAGAGAAGTACCGGTTCAGGAGAGGAATCATGTGCACAAGGTTTCACGTGGGCTGCACGCACGCGCTGCGTGGTGTGCTTTCCACGTATACAGTGGTCGCTTGTCTGGTTGCCTGGGGACAGGGCGAATCCAGGCAATTTCCAGAAATCAACGAGTTGATGAGACTCCACGAGTTTCGAGACTATCAAGAAGAGGATTATCACGATCGCATTGAAATTATTCGTAAAGTGATCGAACGGAATACAGAGAAGCTCGAGGATCATTGGGAGGGAGGAGAGCTGGAGAAGGTCAAAGAGACACTACAAACTATCCAGTTCCTTTGCGAGTACGCAGGCCGGGAATCAGATCGAGAACAGGATCCGAAACAACTGCGAGACAAAGAGGTCAAAAAGCTGGAAATAGTTGCCAGAAAACTCTCTGCCTACCTCGAAGATCTAAAACAGACCCTGCCCTGTCCTGAACATGCTCCGTTTGATTCGACGATTGGGGTACTCGAACAGCTAAGAAAACAATTGCTGGAGCAATTCTGGGGCGACCCATAAGTCGATCACCCCTCCTCCTCAACGACTGGCCACGGGGGGGTTCCAGCTGTCCAATCATACTTGCAACCGCTTCTTGATCGATTTTTCCCCATACACCTGCAATACCACCCATCGAGTCGATCCTTATTCTAACAGGTCGTTTGAAATGAGGAACTGATGGGCCACTTCGCGCGGAGAACGTTTGTTTTCGTCAACTTCGTAGTTGAGTCGCCGCATTGTGGGATCGTCCAACAGGTCCGCCAGGGGGAGCAACGCACTGCGTATCTCGGGGTGGCTGCGAAGAACATCGCTTCGGACTACCGGAGCTGCGTGGTAGACAGGAAAAAACTTCCGGTTGTCCTGCAGCGGCTTCAGGTCATAGGCGGCAATCCGCCCATCGGTCGCGAAAGCGCAGATCACATCCACAGCTCGCCTTCTGATGGCTTCATACATGAGCGTGGTCTCCATATCCCGGACGGCTCCAAAACTCAAGCCATAAACCTTTTGAAGTCCCGGATAGCCGTCGGGACGCTCCATGAACTCGCTGGTAAAACCAGCCGTCAGCTGACCCACCATCGGGATGAGGTCCGAGATCTTCTCCCAGCCGTAGCGCACCGCAGCGGACTCACGCACCGTAATGGTATAGGTGTTATTGAAGGCAAAAGGGACCAGCCACTGGACGTCCCAGCGCTCCTGATAGCTTTGTCTCACGATTCGCATTACCTGGTCCAGATCACTCACGGCTTCATGCTTGAGAATTGTTGTCAACGCAGTGCCGGTGTACTCGGGATAAAGGTCAATCTCTCCACTAACTAAAGCTTCGTGAGAGATCATGGTTCCGCCCAGGCCGAAGTCACGCTCCACTTCGAGATTGGTGTGTGCTTCAATGAGCTGTTCTATCAGGTGACCGAGAATAAATTGCTCCGTAAAGTTCTTGGTTCCGATTCGGATGGTGGGTCTACCTTCCAACCCATTCTGGGCTTGAGCCGGAGCGGTGGAATCGCTGGTCCAGTAGGCTGCCAACGGGACGATGACCAGTAGGGCTGGCAGCGTCATCGCCAGCGGTTTTAATTTCTCCTTTAGCCCACCCCTGTTCCGCTGCGGGGTGGGGCGGAAACTCCACTCGGTGGCGGCAAGCATCCCGTCCACCAGCAGTGCCAGCAGCCCTGCCGGGACGGCTCCCAGAAGGATCAATCGGGTATCGGAGAGGGCCAAACCCCGGGTGATAAACTGCCCGAGTCCTCCGGCTCCGATGAACGCGGCCAGAGGAGCAATGCCCACGCTAATGACGGCTGCGGTCCGGATCCCAGCCATAATCACGGGCAGGGCCAGGGGCAGTTTGATCAGCCAGAGCTGCTGCCGATAAGTCATGCCAATACCCAGCGAGGCCTCCACAATTTCCGCTGAGACGCTCTCAAGCCCGGCTAAAGTATTGCGCACAATGGGCAACAGGGCATAAAGAGTGAGGGCGATGATGGCTGGCAGGCTGCCGATTTGTTGTAGAAGGGCCAGCAGCAGCGCCAGCATTGCCAAGCTGGGGATGGTTTGCAGGATGCCCGCCATTCCCAAGAGAGGTCCTCTCAGCCACCGTGTCCGGGCGGCGAGAATGCCCAAGGGAATCCCAATTAAAATCGCAATCCCTGTGGAGACCCCAGTTAGAATCAGATGTTCT
>JBHHZW010000417.1:0-2580 GCA_046758305.1 Bacteroidota bacterium
GACTTGAAGGATCTCGTCGGTGAGGCAGGCTCAATTGACCTGAAAGCGGATGACTACTGCATCGTTCAATCGGACCGGGGGCAGGAATACGGGCAGGTGGTCAGTGAGCTTGAGCATGTTCCGGAGGAGAACTTTGAGCAGCCCTTGAAGATGGTGCTGAGGAAGATCACAATCAACGACCGCTACCAAATAAATAAGAACATCCGTGATGCTGAAGAGGCTCGAAAGACCTGCCTGGAGAAAATCAGGGAGCACAATCTGCCGATGAAGCTTGTGGATGTGGAATATTCGTTCGACCGGACCAAGATCATTTTCTACTTCACCTCGGACGGGCGGGTGGACTTTCGAGACTTGGTGAAGGACCTGGCACGGCGTTTCAAGGCCAGGATCGAGCTTCGGCAGATCGGAGTGAGGGATGAAGCCAGGATCGTGGGAGGAATGGGGAGCTGCGGCAGGCGATTGTGCTGTGCGACGTTTCTGAAGAACTTCGAGCCGATTAACATCAGGATGGCGAAAGATCAGCGTCTCTCATTGAACCCTAACAAGATTTCCGGCATCTGTGGACGGTTGCTTTGTTGCCTGAGGTTTGAACACTTTTGTTATGTGGAGATGTGCAGGAACCTTCCCAGAGTGGGGACGATGGTCTCAACGCCCTGGGGAGAGGGAAAAGTGATTGACCAGGAGATACTGAAGCGGCATGTGAAGGTTCTCCTGCAAGACGGGGCAGAAGTGAAGCTGGCAGCGAAAGATGTTACGATTCTGGAGGAACAGACGCCTTGGGGGAGGCAGAAGTAAAGGGACATGCCAGGGGAAAAATTCTACATAACGACGGCAATAGACTATCCGAACGCGCTTCCTCACATCGGAACCGCTTATGAGAAGATCGGCACGGACGTGATGGCGCGGTACAAGGCGCTGTGCGGTCTGGATAGCTTTTTCGTGATGGGAACAGACGAACACAGCGCAAACGTCGAGAAAGCAGCCGTGGAGAAGGGGCTGACGCCCCAGGAATTCACCGACCGCGTCGCCCCGAAGTTCGTTGAGGCGTGGGAGAGCTTGGGGATAAAGTACACATCCTTTGTCCGGAGTTCTTCTGATCGGCACGCACGTTCCGTGCAGGACGTCTTCCAAAAGATATATGAGAAGGGGGACATCTACGAGGGATTCTACGAGGGGTGGTACTGCAATTCCTGCGAACGCTTCTTCCAGGAAAGAGAGCTAAACGGCAAGATTTGCCCCACGCACAATAGAGCTCTGGAATGGGTGAAGGAAAAGAACTACATTTTCGCTCTCTCGAGATATGCCGACCGGATTTTGAGCCACATCGAGGAAAACCCCGGCTTCGTAGAGCCGGAGAGCAGGAGGAACGAGATCGTCAGCCTGATAAGGAGTGGGCTCGAGGACATCAGCGTTTCCCGGGTGGGGAAGAAATGGGGGATACCCCTTCCCTTCGATAAGACTCAGACAATCTACGTTTGGTTTGATGCGCTGATCTGCTATCTCACAGGGGTGGGCTACAGCGACGCTCCGGAGATGTTCTCGAAGTACTGGCCGGCGGATGTGCATGTAATCGGGAAGGATATCACCCGCTTCCACTGCGTGATCTGGCCGGCGATGCTAATGTCCGCAGGTATAGCACTCCCGAAGAAAATATGGGCTCACGGGTTCGTGCATCTGGCGGGACAAAAGCTCAGCAAGAGCGATAAAGTGATGGTGGACCCGGTGGAGGCGGCCCGGAAGTTCGGCGCGGATGCACTCCGCTATTTTCTGATGAGGGAGATTCCGTTCGACCGAGACGGGAATTTCTCCTGGGAGAAATTCGAGGAACGCTACGCGGCTGACCTGGCGAACGACCTGGGCAACCTGGTCAACCGTGTGATAGCCATGATCGGCAGGTACTGCGAAGGTACGGTTCCGCAGCCGTCGGAACTCCAGCCCGTTGACCGTGAGGTTATTGACCTCGCACAGCGAACCGTGCAAAACGTCGGTTGGGCAATTGACGGATTCAAACTATCGTCCGCCCTCGCGGAGATATGGGCGTTCATCGGCCGCTGCAACCGATACGTCGAGGAAACCTCGCCCTGGAAAGTCCATAAGGAGGGACCTCCGGAGCGGCTCAACACCATCCTGTACGTTCTGGTGGAAGCAGTGCGAATCATAGCGGGATTGATACTCCCTTTCATGCCCCGAACGGCGGAAAGAATTTATGAGCAGCTTGGGTTGCAAGCCAGCTTCAGCACGCTGACGAGAGAGGCGATAGAGAATTGGGGCGGAATGCCGCCGGGGACACAGGTTGGCAAAGCCGAACCAATATTTCCGAAGTTCGCTTGAGAGGGGAAGCCAGGACAGCCCGCAGAGCGATGCGGATGGAACTGACCGTGCAGGGGCCGATTAAGCAGAACAGGGAGGACAATCCAAGTATAACGTAACAAAAAACAGAGGAAAGGAGGGTTCCCATGAAACTCGGAGTTCTGACCGTTCTTTTTTCCGACCAACCTCTGGAGAAAGTGCTCGACATGGTCGCCGAGGCGGGGTGTCAATGCGTTGAGCTGGGCTGCGGAAATTATCCGGGACACGCCC
>JBHHZW010000418.1:0-2577 GCA_046758305.1 Bacteroidota bacterium
GTGACAGCTCCGAGCCAGACAGTGTCTGTCTGATCGCCCCTGGCGATGTGGTCTGGCGGTCTGAGTTGGAGATGCTGCGTTTGCGGAGTCAGGATGCATCGTCTGTTCCCAATCTTGGTTTCGTTACTGCCAAGTATCTCATCAACAGGAAATCACCGGATTATTAGAGTTTGTCTATTACCAGCGTCTTGAACTTCTGTTAAAGAACGCGTTTCTCGGATTGACCCTCGTCGTCGTTTTGCTAGCGCATGTTTGTCAGTTCGTTGACACCTTTTGAGGTCAAATCGGTGTTTTCGGTTTGATAAATGAGGTTTTTGCCTTGAGTTGTAATAATTGTAGTGACAATATTTTTATTTTCATATCTTTTTTATCTTGAATATATGCCTTTTAGATGCATAATACTAACAATTGTCGTGATGGCAATATATTGTGTATCAGATGCAGGAATTCACACAGGCATGTTTACACGGATTACCACAGTCAAGCAAGGCAAGAACACCTACCAGTATCTGCGGATACTGGAGTCTTATCGTCACGAAGGACGCTGTCGCCAGCGTGTGGTGGCGAATCTGGGACGTGTGGATCTCTTAGGCGACAAGCTGGATCGGCTGGTTCTGTCATTGGGCAAACACAGTAAGAACAAATTGATCGCCCCCGATCAGATCGAATGTAAAGAAGCGTTGATATGGGGTTCGGTACTCTTATCGCGTCACCTATGGGAGCAGGTGGGTCTTCCTGACATACTCAAAAAGTATTGTCAATCCCACAGACAAAAATTTGACGTGGCCGAGACGGCCTTTGTGTTGGTCGCCAACCGACTGTGCGCGCCGAGCAGTGAACACGGTCTGGCCCGATGGTTGGAGCATACCTTCGTATGTGATCGTCACGGCAAGCGCTGGCAACCGGAATGGCTGGCGACTGAGCGTCTCACCAAGAAGCAACGGGTCAAGGTTGACCATCGGCAATTGAATCGCTGGTACCGCACCCTCGATGCGTTATTAGCCGCCAAAGAGGAGATCCAAAAGGCACTCTACCTTCATGTGCGTAACCTGTTCAACCTGAAGGTAGATGTAGTTTTTTATGATCTTACCAGCACGTACTTTTGCCGGAAGTCTCCGAAAGGTCGATTGTGTCGGCATGGGGTCTCGAAAGATAAAAAGCCCCGTCAGGTCCAGGTGGTTGTGGGTGTGGTAATGGCCAATGGTTTTCCCATCGCTCACCACGTTTTCCCGGGCAACACCGCCGACAAGAGTACTTTGCAGAAGGTCGTTGCGGATTTGGACAAACGATTCGGGCTCAGACACGTCATGTTGGTCTCGGATCGAGGGCTGGTCAGTGAGCAGAATCTTGATTTTTTATCGAGACAGCAGATCGGTTATCTTCTTGGGGTTCCAGGCAGGAGGTGCAACGAAGCTTCTGATGTTCTCAAGGCTCTGGCCGATAGTCAGTGGCAACAAGTGGACCCTGACAATCGGGTTCAGGAAATTTCTCTTTCGGGCAAAAAGACTCGCTACTTTGTGATTGATAGTACCGAGCGAGGCGGTTACGAGGAATCGATGCGTCAACGTTCCATGCAGCGGGTTAAAGAACAACTACAGAAGGTGGCGGCGGCTGTCCAGAGCGGACGTCTCAAAGATCCCGTGAAGATCGGTGCCCGGGCAAGCAAGGTTCTTTCAGGAAATCATGGTTATCGATATTATTCGTGGGAAGTGGCCGGTGCCGGTCAATTTCATTTCTACGAGGATCAAAAGAAGCTCGCGGCCGAGAGGCTTCATGAAGGCAAGTATATTCTTAAAACTGACGACCGGCATCTGACGGCGATTGAGGCGGTGGCCTGTTATAAGGAACTAAACACTGTGGAACAGGGTTTCCGCGATCTCAAGGACGTCATCGATATGCGTCCTATCTATCACAAGAGTGACCCGAGAATTGAGGCACATATCTTTGTAGCCTCCCTTGCATTGTTTCTCAAGCGGACGTTGGAATATCAACTGTCATTAAAGGTACCGCAACTCAGTGCGACGGATGCCCTTGCGGCGGTTCAATCCATTGGCTTAGCCGAATTGGACGTTGGCGGCGAAACCAGGCGTCTTGTCTCGGGCGGAGGCCGAGATGCCAGACGGATTCTGGCTGCTTTGGGGATCAAAGATGTCAATCCACCGGGTCGTTGAAAACTGCACGAATGAGAGTGAAAAATGCCAATGTAGTGACAAATCCAAAATCGAGTTCTTATTTAACAAGGACTTATGAACGCAACTGACAAACATGCGCTAGTTGGGGGATTAAGCTCGATAAAATAGTAAGGAAATTACCGCGGTTTCTAAGACCTAGCCGCAACTTATACCTTTATACCATTGAAGACAACCGGATAAATATTACAGCAGTTGAACCAATCCCGGACGAATTGCAGATGTTAAAAAGTAAAGTGAATTCAATAGGCCTGCCTCGTGATATACGCATTCAATTCTCATCTTTTTTCCCCAACAGTTATTAGGTAAGCAGGTTTGGTAGCAAGTTTACAAGAAAGTCGTCTTAAACTTTCTTTTTTATTCATAATCGTCATCCTCTGGCAGCAGA
>JBHHZW010000419.1:0-2573 GCA_046758305.1 Bacteroidota bacterium
CTTTATTGCTTATCATAGATAAGCGTAACTTCACTGTTTGAGTATTTCAATCGATTTCCATTGTTGTTGGTCGTTTTAAATTATACCAGTTTCGGTCGTTGAAAAGTATACCACTCCGGATCTAGATTTCAGTCTTGTTGTACCTGTCTTCTCTGTGTTGAGAGAGAGCATTGACTTGAATGTTTCCTTCCCGGTTGTGTTATTGACCCAGTAGAGGTCGGTGTCACACGACATGGGAGGGAACATGAAAGATCTGGAGGAGGTTTTGGACATTCACAGCCTCGCACGAAAAGGCTACACCCAGCGTCGGATTGCACGTGAGCTCGGGATCAGTCGAAAGACGGTGCGCAAATATCTTGAACATCCGGAGCTGGCCGGCAAGTACGTTCAGAGGAAGCCCCGTCTGAGCAAGCTCGACCCCTATGTGGCTCACATCGAAAGCTGGCTCGAGGAAGATCCCTTGTACTCGGCCGCCTCGATCTACGATCGTCTCCGCCCGCTGGGCTTCGGTGGCAGCTACGAGATCGTCAAGCGTCGCGTGCGAACGCTCAAGGAAAGGAAGCAACGGGTCGCCTACCTGCGCTTTGAAACCGAACCGGGACGCCAGGCCCAGGCCGACTTCGGCGAGTTTCAGGTCGAGGAAGCCGACGGCTCGGTCACGAAGTACTATCTCTTTGCCATGATTTTGGGCTATTCACGCAAGATCTACGCCGAATTGCTCGAGACCTGTGACCTCGTCACCTTCCTCGATTGCCACATCCGGGCGTTTACGTACTTTGGCGGCGTGCCCGACGAGATGCTCTACGACCGCATGAGAAACGTCTACATCGGCAAACTGGCCGGCAAGAACGAGTTCAACAGCACCCTCGTGAGCTTTGCACTGCATTACGGCTTCACGCCCCTGGTCGCACCGGCCTACGCGCCCTGGGTCAAAGGCAAGGTCGAGCGGCCGTTTTCTTTCATCCGCGAAGGGTTCTGGCGCGGTTACAGCTTCACAGGGCTCCAGAGAGCCAAGCGGGATCTCCTGGAGTGGCTTCGGATCAAAGATCAGCGCGTTCACGGCACCACCCAGGAAGTCGTTGAGGTCCGTTTCGACCGCGAACGCCCCGAGCTCGTCGCCCTTCCACCACGGCCCTTTGATACCTCGTACCGGGTCTATCGCAAGGTCTACAAGGACTCAACGGTGCGCTTCGAAGGCAACAGTTTCGTTGTGCCTCACAACCTGGTCGGCCAAAAGCTCCTCCTGCGCGTCAAAGCAGGCCGCATGCGGATCTTTCGGGATGATGAGCTGATCACCGCCTACCGGATCCCGGAAGGCCGCGGTCATCTCGTTCAGCACCGACGCTTCTATGAGGCGCTCCGTAAGGACCTGGAGATGAACGCGCGAAAGTATCATCATGCGGCCAGGACCAAAGGCAAGGCCAAACGAACCCTGTCGCCGCGCAAACCGCGCTACGAACTCGATGTCGAGGTCCGGCCCCTCGAGACCTACAGCGCCATTGTGGAGGCAGCCCCATGACGGATACTTTGACCATCGAACGGATCGATGCCAATCTCGAACGCTTGCGTCTGCCGCGCATCCGCACCATTCTGCCCGACGTGCTCCAGAACGCAGAGAAAGACAGCCGAAGCTATCTGAGCTTCCTGGATGAGCTCCTGGAAGAGGAAGTCGCCCAGAAGGAAGAGCGGCGCCTCGAAACCGCCCTCAAGATCTCTGGGCTGCCGTTTATCAAATCGATTGACGAGTTCGACTTCACCTTTCAACCCAAGCTCGACCGTCAGAAGGTTATGTCCCTCTTTGACCTGACCTTCATCCATGAGAAGGCCAACGTGTTCTTTCTCGGGCCGCCTGGCGTCGGTAAAACCCATCTGGCCGTCTCCTTGGCCGTCAAGGCCTGCCAGGCCGGCATCAGCATCTACTTCACGAGCATGGAAGAGCTGATGAAGAAGCTCAGGAACGATCACCATGCGGAGCGCAAAGGGCGCGGACGAAGTTACTACAAATCGACCCTGGTCATCGTCGATGAGGTCGGGTACACGCCGATCGACCGCGAAGAATGCAATCTCTTCTTCCGGTTCGTGGCACAGCGCTACGAGAAGACCAGCACAGTCATCACATCCAACAAAGCCTTCGGCGACTGGGCCGAGCTCTTTCACGACCCGGTGATCGTCACTGCGATCCTCGACCGACTCCTGCACCACAGCATCATCATCAACATCAAGGGCCAAAGCTACCGGCTCAAAGATAAAGCACAAAGAGAAGGGCTAAAATGATAACCCCACGATCCCGAAACTGGTATACTTTTCACGACCATTTTTGGTATACTTTCCGACGACCCTTGACACTTCTCGCCTTGCTGCATTCGACCTGACGATCTTTGCACGTCCGGGCATGCGAATTGCGGGATGCTTCTGCGGTCTACCAGATAGGTGGAAGTCAGTTCACGGCCAAGAGCCTACAGCCTTCACAACCTTGCGGAGTGACCATGCTTCCAAATTTCGAGTGGGACGCGGAAAAGGCCCAGGCGAATCTCAAGAAGCATCAGGTGGCTTTTGAGGAGGCGACGACCGTG
>JBHHZW010000420.1:0-2551 GCA_046758305.1 Bacteroidota bacterium
AGAAACTATGTGGAAGTATGGTTTATCCATGGCTAATCAACTATAGCTTTTGCGCAACAACAATATAAAAGGTTAAGCCGAGACCTCTCTGATTTGCGTTTCAGAAAAAAAATATTGTCGGGCAATAAACTGAGTAAGACTAGTCCGCGCACGCAGTTTATCCTTTGATGAGTTCTATGGTTCTTTGTGCTTCTCCTATTAGCTGTTCCGCTTGTTAATCAGTTAGCTTATGTAGCTAGGTGGGTGTATAGCTCCACAACACGGCGTCTAGGCTTATGAGATCCATTGTTGAAAGGTCTGCTATGGCAACTATCCAGTATGCCCAGATTGGAGAACCCCAATTGCAAGGTATGTCAATATCAAGCATTTGAACTGTGTCTGCTGGAATCGCGTAGGGAGTCATGACTAGAGGAATCCACGGTCCAGAAGGAGGATAGAGCCAGGCAAACCATGCAAGGATAACGCCTTTAGGTTCAGGCAACGGATTTTCTAGTTCTATTGTTATATGCATAGTTTCGCCAAAATGATAGACCTGGGGGTAAGGCTTGTCAACTGTAATGCGCGCGCTCGGTCTCCCTTTCACGATGGTGAAGTAGTCCAGTATGTGTGGCGTAATACCGTTGTTGTCAATAAACTTGGCGTCGAGCTGGCTACCGTTGACGTCAAGAACCATCGAGCCCAGTTCGTTAAGAGAATTGACCATCACTGGGTGGTTGAGAGGACCGCCGCTGATCAATCCCGAACTACCTACCACCGCATACACCGCGCCTTCATGGGACCCTTGGCCAAGCGTAGGCTTGGAATATGCGCCGTCGCCGTCCAAGCGTCCATTGCCAGAATCAATAATCATGTCATCCGTGAGCGTATCGGACGTACCGTAATGAGAGTCGATGAGAAAGGAACGTTCGTACGAGTGACTATGCCCTGTGAGAACTAAGTCTACACCGACAGCCTCAAGGATCGGCAGCACGTTTTCACGCATCTGGTTTAGTTCAATCTCGGCGTCGGAATCATGCGAGCCCTTGGTGTATGGCGCATGGTGCCAGTAGGCAATAATCCAATCTTGGCTGGTGACGGCTAGGTCGTCTTCCAACCAGGTCAGCATCGCGCTGCCTGGGAGGCGAGAGCTCGCGGTCGACGAATCCAGATTGATGAAGTGAATGTTGCCGTAATCGAAAGAATAATAGGCTTCTGTTCCGGAGGCCAACCCACCGGCCTCCGCGTTCGTGGGTAACGTAAAGCTGTCAAAGTATGGACCACTCTGAGTCGAAGAGTCTGAACTTATATCGTCATGGTTACCGAACGCTGGCCAGACAACCGTGTTTCTCAGCAGCATGGGATACGTGTCAAACACCGCAGCCGTGTATTCATCATCAGTGCCGAACAGATAAGCGTTATCACCCAGCATCAGCCAAACATCTGTGGAGCGACTTCCGGTAAACGATAGGTAGGCATCGCGCACGGCTTGGGCGTTGGCATCTGCGGTTCCGGAGTCCCCGATAACCCAGACCCGCGTGGGTTTTGCCGTTCCTTCGAGGGGTAAGGTCACGAAGAAATGATCCTCATCACCACCAGCCAGTGTCCCCGTGGTCGTACCGATAGAGTAGTAGTACTTCGTGTCTGGCTCAAGACCAGTTAGAGGAACCTCGTGTTCCGTGGTAAAGGCCGTATCGTCGACGACCATGGTCAAGTCGCCTGGATCAGCACCATAGCTCACGCGACTGTCGGCACATACGTCGGTTCTCCATCTTACGACAACACTTGTCGGAGTACCCATCTGCAGGTAGGGCCCACGGGTAACCTCGGGGAGATCAAAGACTGTCTGGCCAAAAAGTTCAAGGTTAAAACTTATATCACTGCTGGTGCCACTAACCTGGTGAATCTCCACTGCCAAGACATTCGTGCCGTCCACTAGAAGATCAGGATTTACACAGAACACATAAAAGGCATCTTCGTCAGCACCCCCAACCGTTGAAGAGGCCAGAGTGGTATAGGTAATGGTCCCAGCCGGCATGTTGGTTCTAATTGCCCCTGCGCCATTTAGATAGACAACTGCCCCATCGTCCCTTAAAATCCTAAGGGTTAAAATATTGAAGATTGAGGCATCAGCAACTTCAAAGGAATGCCTGAAATAGGTAGTAATGTATTTATTAAAGGGATCAGGTCCATAGCTGACCACAGTGGCCTCATCTGGGGGGTCATCGCCATATCCCAATTCTGCAGGACCGGCCGACCAAGCAGCATCAACAAAAGCGGGTTCACGCCATGCTGTTCCTTGATCAGAGCCATCGTCTAGGTATTTCCAAGTTGCACCCGCTGCCACAAGAATGGTGCCCGAGGGCGTCGCTTTTGCTGGGATTACGTTAAATACAACAGTAAACATGCTTGCCAAAAGCAGTGATAGCATTATTCCTGTAGATTTTTCAGATTTCATTTGCATTTTCTCCTAGCGCTGTAACTATTGTTGTATTCAGAATTTATAATTTGTGAAAACATCTTCTATTAGCTAAAATACAATTTATCAGTTACTGAGAAAAGAGAAAGAGGGAAA
>JBHHZW010000421.1:0-2551 GCA_046758305.1 Bacteroidota bacterium
TATCGCTTAGACCCCATCACCCCTCTCTTTCTTCTCCGACAACTCCTCGAATTCCGAGATAGGAATCTCCGCAATTGTAGGTTGTTGTGGTGCATGCCCCGTTGCGACATACTCATCGTGAATCGCAGCCTTTTGTGCTTCAGTGCATTGCGGAAGATGCTTACACAATGCCCGTACTGCAGTTTTTCTCACCATGGTTTCGTAGTAATCTTTCCAGGGGCCTTTGGCCCCGGATTTACTTGCGTCACGGTGTTTGCTTACTTCTCCAAGAGTCATGGCGTGATGACGGATGCGCTTTGACATGAAAACGGCAGTTGCATACACTCCACTAAGATTCCCCCTCGTGGCATCATCCATGATCCGTTCGTGTATGATGGACGGAATATCTCCGGCGCTCACCTTGTATGGCTCGTTGGAGTAGACCAGCGTAGGCCAGATGTCCTCGACTAATCCGCTCCTTCGGACGAGCGTGACCAGACCTCGATATCCAACTTGCATTTGGCATTCCTGTCCGTAGGGAATCAGATACGCTTCTCCCATAACCCCATCCAGTTCTAGGCCCAACTGACATGCCTGGAGAATAGACCCAAGAATGGACGCTGGATCGCAGTCGAGGATTTTCTGATTGGTTCTCACTAGTGACATGGCGCATCTCGCAGAACGCTGAGCACGCGCTATCTGAATGCTGGGATTGGCGCCATTGGCATTGGGCAATGCCGCTGCCAATATGTGGGCATTCTTCGCAAGCTGGGCCTGGAGCTTGCTGAACGCTGTCCCTCTGGATAGTGCAATGCTTGACATCGATAATCCTTTCTCCGCGTATTAGATCAACGTGCTGTCGCTGACAGCGCTCATGCTTCATACGTCAGACTTTGTTGATGCTTCAGTAGTTTAACCCGAATAGTAGAGCCAATTCTCCGGGAGAAATACTGGAGATCAGAATCAGTCCAAAGCCATGATAATTCAAACCGTAACAGCGGTTTGGCGCTCTCATCGCTATGGATCAGCACAACTGCCCTACCTCCCTTTCGGCATTTGCGGACACAGAAAGCAACCGCGTCATGTTCGAACTTTGCGATACAGTCTTCGTCGGCGTTTTTTACCGAAGCATGCTTGATTTTTCGCCCTATCAGATCTGTGTATAATGATTTGGCAAGGTTACCGATGCCCGCAGAGACATCTTCTGTTAATTCCGTTTCAAAATTGGCCACCAATCTCCGACAGTCGTTGTCAGGGTTACTCAACTTGATCGAGTTCAAAACCGCATCAATCTCAACGTCAAACATCAGTTTCTCCTATGCGTTCATGGGCTTACGGGATATTGATTGATCGTACCTGTGAATCCAGCGCAAAACAGACCCTTTGGCGGCGATATCTGCGAGCCTCCCCAGATCGCCCACGGAAGCGTTTCCGGGCAACAGGGTCCCAGAGCTGACTCGACGCTTTCGTTGATGTTCAGCATGTGTCTGCATTTGCTCATGGAACCACGCCGCGAGAGCGTCTATATGATGTTGATAATCTGTGATTTTTCGACTTTTCGATTTACGGACCTGGTTCAACACTGCATGCTTCTGTCGTTCGCAGGCATCCTGCAGTAAAGCGTCTATCTTGAGGATTGGATCGAAAGATCGTCGCTCGGGATAATCCCATTTTCCGTCTCCAAAGCATCCGATACATGCATAGTCGCTACACTCAGGACGATGTATGTAGTCGAGAACCTTCCTGTTATTTTTCCCCACCCACCGGAGCTTCATAGTCCGTCCTCTTTCTTGCGGCGTGCCATTTCTCTGTTTTGACGCTCGATCTCCGCATAGAGACCACGGGGTTTCGCGGGTCGTTCGGCGTTCGTCTTGTTCTCATTGGCGACAAATTGGCGAATTTTTGCTTCTTTTCTAACAAGCTCAGCGAACGATGTGATGATGAATCGATTGGGAATCGCATTCCGGGCGAGCCCTAGGAGTTCATCGAGTTTCCGGCTCCTTCGTTCTGCGGCAGCGGCCGATCTAGCCCATCCGTGTATCACTCGCTTCCACTCGCTGTCATCACCAACGGGTGAATCCGGATGTTCCCCCAGAATGATCTTTCGTAAGTCAGCGGCAGCGGCGTAATGCCGCTGCCCTGGTATTGATCGGGACGCTGCCTTCGATTTTGAATGACCAGGTGTGTTCGATTTTCGGCGTTGTGCGGTTTCCGCACGTGCCGCTCTCGTGTGCACCCCCCTTGTACTTATACTTTTAGTAGTAGTAGTAATAGTAGTACTTGTGTCCACGGGGGGTGTTCGGTTTGCGTTCGGTTTGCGTTCGGTTTGCGTTCGGTTTTGCAAAATTGGATTTTGCAAATGCGCAGAAGTAGGGGGCTTTCCGACCTCCGAACTGTTCGGTTTGCGTTCGGTTTGCGTTCGGTTTGCGTAACAGGAATCGTTCGGTCCTAATTCAGACATTTCCTGTAATGTGGCATCCATATGAGAGCCACCCTGATCTGTAAACGTCCTTCGATATGTGTCCCAGTTCTGCCATTTGCTAGCTCGACGAAGAGTAATCACCAGTCCATG
>JBHHZW010000422.1:0-2547 GCA_046758305.1 Bacteroidota bacterium
ACAATCATCGCGGGTTGCCCAAGAGCCGCTATAAGGTGTGGACGGTGCTGCACAATTTCGATTGTCGTGCTTCAGATGGCACAACGCCGGCGGCTCGGTTCTTCAGGCGGGGGTTTCCTGATCTCTTTGAGACCGTGTTAGTGAAAATCGAGGACTTACCCCGGCCTCGGCAACGAATTCAGGCCCCGTAGCTAACTGGTTGATGTCATGAAGTGTCCCGCTTTACGTGGATACCCGGCTTTGTGGGCTGTGGACATGTTTGATCCTTGTCGCTCTCGGTCGGAATGTGACGTCGAATATGCTCGTACAGATACCATTGCCGCTTGAGCGACAGTCCTGCTGGCAGCAACCGCTTGGGGAGTTTCCTTGGCGGTTTGTCTTTGCTGAATGGAAAAGGTTTCTTGGCGATGTCGATTTCTACTTCTTTGCTCCCTTGGTGTTGCTTAACTATGAGAACTGACGGCTTCTTCCTTTCCACTCTGAAGTGGTGATAGTTCGAGATCCCTTTCAATGTAGCGAAGTATTGTGAAAGCCATGCAGTCCAATCTCTGTAGATAATCGGGGAGGTTCGCGAGGCGCGTACACAGACGTTGTGTCCATTTCTTGCAGAGGACTCTACGATGTCAGCGAGCTGGTCGTACGTGTAGACCTGCGATCTTCGGTAATGACGTTTTATCAACCCGAAATAGCCATCAGGAGAGAATTTTGTATGTCCCACAATGAGAAATGATAGCTCAATTTTATCGTGAAGACCGGTAAGTACACGGTACATCAGATAGTGGAGAATAGCGTTGTTTTTGTTCTGGCCAACACAGTTGTCGGCGGTGAGATGGACCCATTTCTCACCTAAACCGTAGTGGGCAAAAAAATGATCCAGGAGGGAAATAACCGTGTTGGCATTCTTTTCGAGGAAGTGTTCTTCGTCGATCAAGTAGTTATACTGGCGAGGAATGCCTTCACAGCACACCCCGAAAAGCCGAGCTCTCCTGGGCGTCTTGAAAAAAATCGGACCAACCTGCTGGTCTTCGAACGGGTAGTGAAGCTGCTGCGCAAAGTCCCATGAGTAATGCGACATAATGTTGCTCGAATTTGGCTTACAGGGCTTTGATGACGCTGCTTTCGGCAATTTTCTGTACTGCGCATTTGCCACTTTTGTGTTTGCCTTGTAGAAGAGCCTTTCCTTCTTTGCCAACTTGAGATGCTCAAGGGCCTCTTATGTATCCCGGTCCGTTTCTTGTCCCTCTCTTCATCTAAAGACGCTGTGACTTGATTCAACCGCTTCTTGAAGTCTTCACACGTTATGCAAAGATCGCTTCTTGGATCGTTAAATCGAATGTGCGGAAACTCATCCCGCCAAATTTTCAGAAATGTTCGATAGCCAATACCACTGTTCGCAGAATCCCCAGAGGCCTTGATGCTTTTTGCGTATTGCTGGTGTACCCAGTAGTAACTCATGATTGAAGGCAAAAGGATCCGCAGCTTCCCCTTCCCCTTTCTTACATCTCGGCCAGGGTCCGGGAGGCCATGAATCGATGCAAAATTTCGCACAAACGCCTTCACTTTTTCTCTCTCGGACGCGTTGTGCGCATTCTTCGGCGTACGACCAGCATTTCCATGAAGCGGTATCGCTATGGTCTCCCTGCTCACACAGCTCTTAAGGCGTTCCAACCTCTTTGAGGATTCTCCATAATAGAAGAGGAAAACAGCCTGACACACCGGACGGTCAATGCCGACACGGTAATCGAACTTTTTCCGCTCCCGACTCTTTCGTGAACGTCCTGACATCGCGTATTCAGAATGGGAAAGCATCGACTTGAGTATCATGACAAGAACATAGTTCCGCTCGTTTTTTCCCAAAGATCGAAAAAAGGCTCGGTTGTTCGTTACTTCCTCGTGATCCAATTGCTCTTGACAGTTTCGGGAACACGGACATGGTGTCCTTAGAAAGGAGGCCACGACCTTCTCTTCCTCCTGAAGATCAACCTCGTCTGCCTCACGATTTTCGCGGCCACTAGCCTGAATTTTCACGTAAGGAATTCGGCTAACGTGTAGGCAGCGTAAGTGGTTGAAATTACTCACGATGATGCCAGAGATCGAATCGCACCGGTTAATATACAGAAGTTAGTTTGGTAAAGTCTCTTGGGTGCGTACAGCGTGTGAATTGGGCGTCTATAGCGTAGCTGCTGGAAGAAAGCACGTCGCAGAGACCTGCTATCAGTTCAGAGTTCACCTAAGATCAGGCTAGCTGATCAGCGCAATATAACGATGTCTGAGAGTCGAATTCATTAGGCAAATGTGTCTCTGTGGAAATCCAGGCTAGCGATTTGGTCGAGTGACTCAGCGATATCAGAACCGCCAAAGTACTCCTCTAGCAGGTACTCAAAGGCGTCGCTCACTTCACGGACGTGCGTCGGCGGCTTCGGCAATGCCATCTCCTTGAATTTCAATTAAGAGGCTGATATCTTAACCAATATGAAGAAGATATGTCACTCAAAAATCAGGTGGCTTGATTCACCTTAAGCCCCCTTTTCGCTTTCACGACCCCAT
>JBHHZW010000423.1:0-2543 GCA_046758305.1 Bacteroidota bacterium
GGAACTGCCGGTGTATTGAACTGAGTAAACCTCTACCTTATCACAAACCTTTTTTGCGGCCTCAAGCAGCTTTTCCACTACACGCCTCCTACCACAAGGTTGTTAACAAGTATGTGGGGTCCGCCATGACAGGAACGGATGTTTATCTGGCCCTTTCCGCATCCGCCGACTTTGCCCAAAACGAAGTCATCTCCCACCGCGACAATATCCACCAACGTCTTGTATAGGTTGCCTGAAATATTGATGTCACGCACCATCTCGCCGAGCCTTCCATCCTTTACCAGGTAACCGTATTGCGCCCCGAAAGTGAAATTCTCCCCCGCGGTTTGTCCCCCCTTGGCATCCAGAATATACAGCCCCTCTCCAAGCATGCTGAGGAGTTCGTCGAAACTGTGAGCCCCCGGCTTAATGAAAATGGTCCCCATCCTGATTATGGGTGCATAACGGTAGTCCTCGGCAACGCAGTGACCGGAGAGCGGTTCTCCGAACTCGGCGGCAGTCCTTCGGGAGTGCAGCCGCCCGGTCAACACTCCATTTTTCATAAGCTGCCTCGGGCAAACCTTGACGCCTTCATCATCGTATTTGTAGAATCCGAGCTGACCCGAAAGGGTGGCATCATCCACGATATTCAAGACGTCGCTCCCGAGCTTCTCTCCGATCTTCATCTTCTCGCGCATCGCCGGAAGAGCCTCAACTATGTCCCCCTCGGAGAAATGCCCGAAGGCTTCATGAGCGAAGACACCTGCCATTTCAGGATTCAAAACGCAAGTGTAAGTCCCACCCTCGACCGGTTTCGCTTTCAGAAGATCAAGCGCTATTTTTGTCCGCTCCTCGAAATTCCTCTCCTGGTTTCGGATGGTCGAGAAGCCCTCGCTTCCCCCGGCCTTGACCCTGACATTCTGGGTCAGATCTCCATCTTTGCTAATGATTTCTCCCGATAACCTCGTGGTCACAAGATCTTCCCGTATTTCGGTTCCCTCGGTGCTGGTGAAGTATTTTTCTCGGATTACCTCCTGATAACTGATCGTTGTTGTGGCGATCTTCTCGTATCCGAGGGGAATATCGTTATACTTGCGGATCAGTTCGAGCTTCTCGGCCATGGACACTTCTCTGGGATCCTCTTTCAGGGGAGGAAGGGAGGTATCCTTAACCACTTCTGCCTTAGTCAAGCTTACCGGTTTTTCAATGTTTTGGGCTATCAACCGTGCGTTTTCAGCGGCCGCAAAAGCGGCCTTCTCGGCGTCGCTTTCTTTCGTGAAAACGACCGATGAGAAGCCACCGTCTTTCAAAGCCCTTAACACATATCCGTCTGTGGAGTTGGAGCCGATCTGGGTCAGTTCCTTCCCGTCGAAGGAGATCACAGTGGCCTTCTTAATCTCGTAACGGATATCTGCATAGTCAACGTCGAGTTTGCCCAGAACTGCCCGGAGCTTGTCGAACATATTACCTCCTGTCAATTACACCTGACACAGGTCTTCATAATGTGCCAAACACGGTGTGCTGCAAGTTAAGAAATCCCTTTCGCTTTTGCAAGATAGTTGATCCGGAAGCTGGATTTGTGAGAATGACATCGCCTCCCTTGGTTGCGCAGATTTATCTTGAGGTATCTGCCAAAATCGTTAAATTTATTGCTTCGGCAAGGGAACTTCAATCTGCTGAGTCGCCTTGTCGATAATGCCGGTGAATTGGTTGACAGCAAATCCGAAGTCGGGGAAAGAAGGCCGTGATATCGCCCAACAGTGAATCGGGCAACAACGAAAAGAAGAAGGTGAACGGAAGTGCGAAGATGACCACGACCATTTCTGGTGGCCCCTCCGATTTCATCCGGGAGGTCATCGATGAAGACTTGAGGACCGACAAATACAGCGGTCGAGTTCATACCCGCTTTCCGCCGGAACCGAACGGCTATCTGCACATCGGACACGCTAAAGCGATCTGCCTCAGTTTCGGTATCGCTGCGCAATATGACGGATTGTGCAATCTGCGTTTCGACGACACCAATCCCACCAAGGAAGAAGTCGAGTATGTGGAATCGATCATGGAGGACGTCCGCTGGCTTGGTTTCGACTGGCAGGATCGTCTGTACTATGCTTCGGACTACTTCGGAAAGCTCTACGATTACGCGGTTCAACTAGTCAAGGAGGGCAAGGCCTACGTTGACGATCTGAGCGCCGAGGAGATCAGGGAATACCGCGGCACTTTGACCGAACCCGGTAGGGAGAGTCCCTATCGCAACCGTTCGGTCGAAGAGAACCTGGATTTATTCGAGCGTATGCGCGCCGGTGAATTTCCTGACGGCGCCCGCGTTCTTCGGGCGAAAATCGACATGGCCTCTGGCAATCTGAACATGCGGGATCCGACCATCTACCGCATTAAGCATGCCTCCCATCACCGGACCGGCAATAAGTGGTGCATCTACCCAATGTATGATTTCACCCACTGCCTCTCGGATTCCATCGAGAGAATCACCCATTCCCTTTGCACCCTGGAATTTGAGAACAATCGCCCCCTGTACGATTGGTTCCTCGACCAGTTGAATGTTT
>JBHHZW010000424.1:0-2537 GCA_046758305.1 Bacteroidota bacterium
GATCTCAGCGCGATCCGCACGATCATAATCTGCCCCTAGTGTCCCATCAGCGACCTCTTTCTCCACCCGCTTCCAGGCTAATGACAGCTCGACTTTATCTCTAAGGTCTCTCCCCGGTTTTTTGATGCACCACACAAGCGATCCTGGGT
This sequence comes from Bacteroidota bacterium, assembly GCA_046758305.1. Taxonomy (GTDB): domain Bacteria; phylum Bacteroidota; class Ignavibacteria; order UBA10030; family JAZGDE01; genus JAZGDE01. Next base: position 150 of record JBHHZW010000424.1, read on the forward strand.
ACAGCCTCGGGGACTTACCTCGTTGTTTGGACCACTCAACGATCTTCTCACGTACTTGGCCACTGCTAGACCACTCAGCCTCAGGCTCCACAATTACCAGAGTCAACCTTGGGGAGTCCTGGATTGCCGATCCATCTTCAGGGAACGGAACAATGGGGAGGGTCGCCCCTCTTTGCCATTCATTTTTAACTAATCCTCGCATGGTTGGCTTGATCTCTGTATCTTCGTCAAGAGACGCCCGGCGATCGTTGACTGCCTTTTTGATGGTTGCCTTATGGTAGATTTTGAAACCATCAGAACCGAGACGGCTAAAGAAAAATGCCTTGGATTCCAAACTATACGCAGCGTTATCAATTGAAGTATTATCGAGTTGGGGCTCTCCGAGAGCGAATCGAAGCTCAGGCAAATGGGCCACCTTGTCCACCTGACCACCGGAAGATTCAAAGAGAATGGTCGTCGCTACTCGCCTGTGGATGTTGCGAAGCGGTCCCTTGGTATCTGCATCTAGCGCTCGCGAGTGTGATTGTTCACCGGATATATCCGCTTCTATTGCCGGGATAAGCCGGGGCTCTCCAAGCTGACCGAGAATAACTCCGCGGAAATCAGCTACGTCAAGCGGAGCCGACCCCAGGGTTATTAGCGGTTCTGTTCGTGCTTTTTCGTACCCTTCTCGATAGACCCAGGCTACCCACTGGGCGAGCATTGCTAACGTTCCGCGCGTCTGCTGATACTGAGGGAGCACTTGCCATTTACGTTGAAAAACTGACAGCGTAGCAGGATGGAAGGGATAACAAACCTCAAAGCGGCTTCTTAAATATTCGCGTGCTTTAGCCTCTGTGGCCGCAGTATCTACCGCTGTCCATTCTGGTGGAAGTTGTGCCCTCCGCTCGAAGCACCAGTCGGCATAGATTTTTGCCACATTTTTGCGAATGCGTTCACTCCCCAAATCTTCGAATAGCCGCCGGCAGACCACCTCGCTGATTTCTGCCTCATCGTTAGCAATAAGATCCTTGGCCACGCGCCGGACGACTTTAGTGATTTTATCCTGCCATTGCTGATCCCAATCCGTCATTTCTATCTGGCTCCGGGGTAAGCTCACCACCGCCGCAGCTCGCGTAGTGCCGGTTGTGGCCACTGTAAGGTTCTGGATGAATGCGTGAAACGAATCCGCCATGCCTCGGTGCCGATTGAGGAAATTCAGGACCTCATCGAATAGCACGAGAACTACTCCACCAGCCGCCTCGAAAACCCTACCTATCGCCTCTGTTCCAGGCGGTGTGGTCTTGGCAGCAGTCCCAAGAGCGGCGACACCTTTCTCTCCAGCAAGTTGTCGAGCGACATCGATCCACGGTGTCTCTCGCCCATCCTGCAGGTCCCATGCGTTGCCAACAAAAACAGCCACCTTTGCTTCGGGGACGCTCGAAAGGCCAGCCTCCCGCAAAAGATTTTCAATCCCTTCATTTTGACTTTTTACTTTTCCCTTTTGCCTTTGGTTCACGAGGTGGTAGAGCGCGGTAAGAGTATGTGTCTTTCCACCACCAAATTGAGTGATCAGCGTTAGCACTGGTGAGGTGTTCTCGGTTTTTCCTGCCAGTCGTCGAAGCACCATTCCAGAATGCTCTCTGAGAGCCCTGGTGAAACACGTCCGGGAAAAGAACTTTGCAGGATCCCTGTAATCCTCAGGCGCAGTTCCAGCTACGACCTGTTCAAGGGCTATGGCGAACTCGTCGGGATTAAATGACCGGCCCTCCCGGACCTCTTTTCGGGGAGTAGCAACTCTGTACCAGGGATCCATCAGTTTCCCCCTTGTCGCAGAATTTTCCTCGACAAGATCGCGCGCAATTCCCCACGTACTCGTCGCGCAATGGCGACGGCCTTACGTGCCTGAGCTAACGATAGCGGCTCGTATTCGCCCGGATAGCGCATTGTCGTCGCATATGCGGTCAACCGCTGCTGTTCTTCCACCGAGAGTCGAATACGAATGTTCCGGGGCATCAAATCAACCAGATCTCCAATGTCATGCGTTCTCGGGAAGTCGATGTCCCTGGACACGAGAAACGCCTTCAGGTACTTTTCCACGCACTGCTGCGCGTGGAAACAAACGGTGTCGGTCGGGCAGTCCTCGCCCATTTTAAGTGTGTTCACAGCGTTCTTGAGATCGTTCTCCGCTTTCTGGACCCATTCGCGGACAACCAAAAGCACTCGGTCATTCTCGTGCATACAGGACTTTTCCTTCTCGCATTACAGGACGTTCCAGTGTTCCGACGATGTCCTTGCGCCACGCGAAGTCCTCGGGCGTCGTTACGACAATGTCCTTGGGGACACGTATATCGTGCACAGCGACGCGGATCTCGACAGTCTTCTCCAGCCGTGATCATCTCACGGGCA
>JBHHZW010000425.1:0-2530 GCA_046758305.1 Bacteroidota bacterium
AGGATATCAGCGTCCAACGGTGATCAAAAACACGGGGTTCGGCGACCAGGAGAACAAGTATCCAGACGTCGTGGGTTTCGACCCAAAAGTGCACCGCTACGCCATCGGAGTCGTGCGAGCAACTGAGAAAGAGCTTGATACTGAAGATGCCCTTACACAATACAACTTGTACCTTGACTTAGAGAACAAAGAGAATAATGAGCCACACTACCTCTACATCGCCGTCCCATCGTCGTTTGTCCAATCACTAACTGCGCTCATTACGCACTACATCCACCGTGAATACTGGCACAGAGTGTACATCGTCAGCTCGAAGAAGTATCAAGTCTAATTCCCATCGGCCTTTCCGGCCTCACTCAACAATTTATCCTGAGCCATTGTGTGGGAGCGAAATACCTGCCTTACAGACTGTCAGACCCTCCTGCCGAATTGATCGGGAACAGGGCAACAATGCGTAATTGACGGATGTTCGCCCGATTGTCGCACTCCACCTCAATCTCGGCGAAGACTTTATGACCAAAGGCTTCCGAAAACTCACTTCCCACTGAAGTCTGCTGGAAATCCGTCGAGGGTCTGAAGCGAACGATGCGGTCGTTCCCCTTGTCCGCGACCAAAACAACCTTATCGGGTCGTAGTATGCTACGCCGAATGGGTCTCGGAACTGGTTGTTTCCGCCTCCCTTACGGCCGTACGACATGATGATATTCTTTTGCTCCTGGGAAAACGCAGGGGGGCGGATTCCCTCGACACCGCTAGAGATAAACTGGTAGAGACTGTTAGTCCCCGAGTCGACCGCAAAGATGTAGCGGCTGTCCGAAGAGTAGGTTAGGTCCTGTGGCTGTTTGAAGCCAGAACGAATAATACCGTCAAAGGGATTGCCGTCGTAGAGAAACCTCCATCCCTGGGACGTATCAATCGTCGCAAGTGAGCGGTCCGGTTCGTACGGTGTTGCTTCCTGACCTTCGTTGAAGCGCATCCCCCGCACTTTGAAATTGTTGTCGGCTTTCATGCAGACAATGAAACCCCGTCAAAGAGAAACGAGGCCATAATCAATAAGAGTTTCGACCGCCTAGAGAAAACCCTATTCGGATTTGGACCGGCACGATGTCTTACGGAAGAGGGGTTCCACTAGAAAGTGGCTTTATCTTTCCTGCCAGGCTGCGGAAGAGCGTTCGTCGAACGGTCAGACCCTCGGACGATGTAGATTCGTAATTCCTGCCCTGCGTAGATGCGTGAACTCTTCAATTGGTTCCAATCCCGAACCTCCCGAATGGAGACGTCGTACAGTCTTGCGATGGTGTATAATGATTCTCCCTTTCGGATTTTGTGATGAACATACGAACGTTCTGACCTCTCCGCTCCCATTGTGGCAGGATTGTCGTTCGGCTCTTTTTCACCGACCGCGACGAGCAGCGTTTGGCCTGCATAAATCCTGGAAGACCGCAGTCCATTCCATAATCTGAGGTCACCCACGGTGCTCCCAAACAAGACTGCGATTTCGCTCAACGTGTCGCCCCAGCGGACCTTGTAGTTTACCCAATGCCCCGATCGAGACTTTGACGCATTCGACTGCTGTTCAGCAGCTTCCCGAAGCTTGAGACGCTGCTTTTCCTCGAATGAGAGGTCGTTCAGCTTCTCATAGTCAGAACGTTTCCTCTCTGGCACCCAGATGACCAGCTGCTCATTTTCTCGAATAATACTCCCGTACGGGATGTCGTTCCACATCCGAATTTGGCTCGCGCGGCTGTCAAACCACTCAGCGATGTGCCCGATGGTGTCACCCCGACGGATGCGGTAGGTCACTTTCACCTTGCCTGCATAGGAGTCCGGTTTTGGGGTAGGCCGTTTAGTTTGTAAACGTCGCCCCTTCGTGCGACTTCGAGGAGCAGCTTTCTTGGAGCGTGCAGCATACTGGACAGTCCCAGCGGGCACCGGAATGATGAGGGTTTGACCCGTTGAGATTCGATGCTTGTTCCTAATCTTGTTCGTTTCAGCGACAAGGCCCAAGGAAACACGATATTTCTTCGAGATACCGCTCAAAGTTTCTCCACGTCGGACCTTATGGACGACCCAATCTCGCTTCTTATCGTCAGGAATTTGCGCATAGTTGGTTGCGAAGATTTTTGTTTTTCCTATTGGAATCCTCAACGCATACCCTTTGTAGCCTGGTGGCGTGCACCACCGGAGGAGCTCCGGATTCAGCTCCCGCATCGTTTCGACCTCCGTTTCTGCGGCTTTCGCAAGCACCGTTAGATCCACGCAATCGTCGATCTTGACAACGTCGAATTCGAGAGCGGGTGCCGGAGTAATTCCTTCGAAGCCGAATTCCTCTGGACTCATCGCCATCATGGCGACAGCGAGGTATTGTGGGACAAAGTTTCGAGTTTGACGCGGCAGGTGTCGAAGCATACTCCAGATATCCTTCGAGCCGCTACGCCGGATTGCCCTGTTGATCCGCCCGGCTCCAGAATTGTATGCCGCGATGGCAAGATACCAGTCGTCAAAGCGCTCGTAGAGATCCCTCAGGTAC
>JBHHZW010000426.1:0-2524 GCA_046758305.1 Bacteroidota bacterium
CCAATTGCTCCACCCCGCGGTGTCCCGTCCAATAAGGACGACAATAATATACAAAACGTAAGCTCGATAATCAAGCAAATCATCATTGTCTACCTGCCCGATCTGTCTACAGCCAACCGCTTTCCTTATACCACGTAACTGTTTCCCGTAATCCCTCTTCCAATCCCACCTTCTGTTTGTAGCCAAGTTCAATTTTTGCTTTCTCGACGCTGCAAATCCACCCGGAACGGACAATCTCCTTCGCTTTCTCCAAGTTGATCAGCGCAGGTTTGTCGCTGAACAGCGCTCCGAACTCCGCGAAGGCGGCGATCGCGAAGACGAACGTTTTCGGCACCGGGATCCTTACGACTTTCTTCTCCATAACTTTCGCAATCAGTATTCCGACTTCCATCCAACTGCAAGGCTCCTCGCTAGAGGAAAAATAGACTTGCCCTGGAGACCTTTCACTTTCTGCGGCGAGAACAATGGTCCCGACAACGTCCCGAACGTGTACCAAACTCACCAAACGATCCGTGAAGCCAACCGTTGGAAGGACCCCTCTTTTTACGTTCCGAAAAAACTCATAGACATCCGTGTCTCTTGGTCCATACACAGCTGCCGGGCGGACGACGGTAATCGGGAGCTTGTCCATATACCGCTGACACTCCAGCTCTGCTTCCATCTTGCTCCTGCCGTACGTGGTGATGGGTTTAAGCGGTGTGGACTCGTCCACTGGCAAACCGTTCGTGCTCGGACCCACGCATGCGAGACTGCTGATGTGAACGAAGCGCCGAATTTCGGGATTAAACTGGTCCGTAGCTTGCAGAAGGTTTTTTGCAACAAGATGATTTGCTGTGTAGTACTCTTCCTTCCTCTTTGCCTTGGTCAGTCCTGCGGCATGATACACGCAATCCACGCCTTCAAGGGCGGGCTGGAGGGTGCTCAGGTCGAAGTAGTCGCCCTGAACGATCTCGACAGGTAAACCTCTGAGCCATAGCGCGTTACTTGATTTGCGGAGCAGACACCGGACGGTCCACCGCTTCTCGAGCAGCGCCTGAACGAGATGACTCCCGATGAAACCAGTTGCTCCCGTGACGAGTGCTTTCAACGCGTGTTCCGTAAGATATTTTTTGATTGACTTTTACGCACCTAGCAATTATATTGAAAAAACACTTGAGAATCAAAGCACTGAATCCAATCTCATCCGAGGACCTTCCATGCCTTCCCGTCGAACCGAATTCATGACCACAGAAGCTTTCAAACGGGGGTTCAGCAGACTTGCCGATGTCATGCGAGAAAGCTTTGCGTGGCGTACGCGCCCCGAGCCTCAAGAGGAAATTGCTGAGGAAGCCCTACCGAGCACGATCCGACCTGCCCACCCTGTAGACCTGTTTGAGAAATGCTACAACTTCACTCGCGCCGAAGAAGTGAAGGCGATGGGACTCTATCCGTACTTCAAAGCGATTTCCGAGAACTATGGACCCATTGTCAAGATCGACGGCCGTGAAATTGTCATGGCCGGGTCGAACAATTACCTTGGTCTCACGACCCATCCGAAAGTGATTCAGGCTGCCAAGGATGCGGTTGAACGGTATGGCTCGGGCTGTTCCGGGTCTCGATACTTGAATGGTACCCTGGATATACATGTCGAGCTGGAAGAGAAGCTCGTCGACTTCATGAAAAAAGAGGCCTGCCTGCTCTTCAGCACTGGATATCAAACGAACCAAGGAGTGATCGCAACACTGGTTCAGAAGGGCGAGTATGTCCTCACCGATAAGGATAACCACGCGAGTATCGTGGTTGGAACACTGATGGCGAAGGGCTTGTTTGCAGAGGTGATGCGTTACAAGCACAACGACATGCAGGATCTCCAGCGCGTCATTTCCAGCATTCCAGTCGAAGCACCGAAGCTCGTGGTCACCGACGGTGTGTTCAGCATGTCGGGAAACATCGTAAACCTTCCTGAACTCGTACGTATCGCTAAGCAGAACAACGCCCGTCTAATGGTCGACGATGCGCACGGTGTCGGTGTGCTTGGTCGCGGCGGACTTGGCACCGCTGACCACTTTGATCTCCACGATGAAGTGGACTTGATCATGGGTACGTTCAGCAAAACGTTCGCTTCGCTCGGAGGATTCGTCGCTGGAGAACGAAAGGTGATCGAATACATCAAGCACCACGCCCCAGCGTTGATTTTCAGCGCGAGCATGACACCGGCAGCTGTGGCTGCAGTGCTTGCATCGCTGGAAATTTTGAAGGCGGAGCCAGAGCGCATCGACAAGCTGCATCGGAACGCGAACAGAATACGGAAGGGGTTCACGGAGATGGGATTCCGGATTCTTCCGGGCGAGACCGCCGTCGTTCCGGTGATTATCGGCGATGATTTGAAGACGTTCATGTTCTGGCGCGGACTGTTTGAAGCCGGAGTATTCGTGAATGCCGTCATCAGTCCCGCCGTGCCACCGGGGATGCAGCTCCTGCGGACCAGTTTCATGGCAACCCACGAAGACGAGCATCTCGATAGGGTCTTGGAAACCTTCCGGCA
>JBHHZW010000427.1:0-2510 GCA_046758305.1 Bacteroidota bacterium
TCCGTTGCGCCTCCCGTTCTTTCTTGCGAGCCTCTTCCTGGAGAAACCTTATTCGGTCTTCGTACGCGAGCGCGTACATATTCCTCGGGTCGATCGAGAGAGCTTTTTGAATTTCCTCCAACGCTCTGACGAAATCTCCAGATTTGATGAACCCGTCCGCAATCTTCAGGAGCTCACCGATCACCTGTTTCTGGTCGTGCTCTGCACCCTGGCCGCCCACGGGCGCTGCCGAAGGCCGGCTCGTTTTCTTAAATTCCATAGCAGCGTTGTAAGATGGCGAAGCCTCCCCAGAAGAAAATAACCAAGAGCCGTGTCGGGGAGGCAATTAATCTATCTTCATCCAAAAAATATAGCCAATACCATCAAGAATGTCAACGATGAATTCCCGATGGCTCCCCTGAAAAGCGCTCGGGAAGTGTCTTACTCCATGTTGCATCCCGGGAGAATAGTGATATATTACGTTTGCAATTCTTCGATGTCACTGCACGGGAAGGTACTGCTGTCGATGTTCAAACCACTTGATCGGTCACGCGATGTGCAACCAGTGGAATCAGTTGGCGCGAAGGTTCTGGAAACGTTCGAATATGAGCACCCGGGAACTGATTGTGAACTTCATATCGAGACAGACGAGTTCACGGCAGTCTGTCCATGGTCTGGACTTCCCGACTTCGGAACGATCAAGATCGACTACATTCCCGACAAACTCTGTATCGAGCTCCGATCACTCAAGTACTACCTTCTTTCCTACCGCGACGTTGGGATTTACCAGGAACACGTTGTCAATTGCATTCTCAAGGATCTTGTTAGGTGCTGTCACCCGAAACGAATGAAGGTCACTGCTGATTACAAGATCCGTGGTGGCATCCACACAGTGGCGAGCGTGGGGTACAAGAAGTCGTAGGATCTCCACCACACTTTCTCCGCAGGTCAGCGACGAACCTTTCGAACTTGCGGCGGTCTGCAGAGCCCCGTTCTCGAGGTGGGCCTTGAAGTTTTCCTTAGGAAGAGGTTCGCCTGCTTCTTGACTTCAGAAGGTGATATCTCCTCAACCTTCCCTCCATGGAGGTGATCAATCGATCTTCCGTATAAGGCTTGGTAATATAGTCATCGGCGCCTAGTTGTTTTCCCGCTTGGACGATATGTTCCTCAGTGAGAGCACTCACAAAGATCACCGGAACGATATCCAGTTCCTCTCGCTCCCGTATCTTTTCGTAGAAGAGAAATCCGCTCATCGAAGGCTTTGGAAAATTAATGTCAAGAAGAATTAGATCGGGCGTTACTTTCCCGAGCGTTTTCAGGCCCTCCTCTGGTGAGATGCAGGAAATCGCCGTATAACCGTTTGAACGCAGAATTTCGACTGTGAGTTTGTTATAATCTTCATCGTCATCCACCACAAGGACAGTGCCTCTATTTTTCACGCTCTTCAGTTGCCACAGAATTTGTGACTCCATCGCCAAATGTTCTTGACTGGAAACCTCGTACACTCTTCGGAGTTCCTCCAAGACTTGAGTGTTCGCCGGAGAAACTCTCCCATCCTCCCATGCCACTTTGATTGCAGCAATGTAGGAATTCAGCTTTGCGTGCGATTCCGCTCTCTCGTGTTCTTTATCGGTGATATCCAGAGCTCTTCGCAGGTGCTCCAAACGTTCGCTTTGGCCTGACGAAGGTCTCCCGTGTCCCCATTCCTTCGCCAATTCTTTCTGGTACAGCGCCTTTCTCTCTTCGAAAGGTTTCTCAAAGAGGTCCTGCTTTGCTTTCGCTTCTTCCTCTTCTTTGCGCTTCGCCTCTCGTTCCGCCTTCAGTTTTGCTTCAAACTCCGCCTGTTGAGTTTCCTCCTTTTTTTTCTGTTCGGCCTCTTTTCGGAACGTAGCGATACGGTCTTCATATGCAAGAGCGTACGCATTCCTAGAGTCAATCTCCAACGCCTTGCGCACTTCCTGGAGAGCTCTGTCAAAATCACCCGCAAGCGTGTGCCGATCCGCCGCTTTCAATAGTTGACCGACTTGAAGGATCTGCTCGAGAGGATTTGACTTTTTCTGATTCATCGATAGATGTCCCGAAAGATCTTACAGTGCCAGACCCAACAATTCATATCACCGCTGTCCAACTCCTGAACTACCAATATAGAGAACCGAGACTGGATTGTCAACGCCGGTATATCGAAGGCTGCCTGCAGCCGAGACTTGCCAGTCATTCCACTGTTTTTGAATCGCCGTTCAAGTTGGTCGCTGACGTTCTTGACCACGTTGTTGGTCGCTAAAATCTCCTTTTTCAGCAACCGCAAACTGATACGCTTAGGAGACATCTGCGTCAGAAAAGATTGGAATCGACAATAGACCTCCACCGGAGGATGGGTTTCGACGACCCTCTGTTCAGTCACTGCCGACGATCCTGTCGGACCTTCGGACCAGACTCAGAATCTCCTCTCCCGATCAGAAACGACAAACATGGGCTGGTCACACCTCCGATCACCCAACGCCTCGTTGCCACGCGATCCTGAAAGCGCTCCG
>JBHHZW010000428.1:0-2509 GCA_046758305.1 Bacteroidota bacterium
GACACGCCTGACAAGGTTGTTCGTCACACCCGTATAAACCGTCCATGAGCGGTTGCTCATGATGTACACGTAGTACTGCTTCACGGTTTAGGCAGATGCTTCTCCCGACTCCGTCGGGATCAGCATGACATAGCGAGCGCGGTCGGCACCGGGCTCGCCTTGAAGGGGAAAGTCCTTCGGAATGTGCATTCCGGCGGGAATGATTCGAAGCCATAAGAAGGGAGTCACTGAACCCTAAAGCCTCCAATCTGGTGATTTCTCATCGCCGTGACTATTAAACTTCCGCGAGTATGTGCGCCTACCGTGGGATGCTTATTACATCTTTGCCGGTTTACTAATCTTCCTGAGCACCTTCTCCAGCACTTCCACCACATACTCCACATCTTCTTCCGTGTTCATCTTCCCCATCGAGAATCGGAGCGTCGCCTTCGCAGTTCTCTCGTCCCGCCCCATGGCAAGGAGCACGTGGGAAGGATCCATGCTGCCCGAGGTGCAGGCAGAACCGCTCGTCACGGCAACGCCACTCAGATCCATGCTGAGCACCAGCACGTCGCCATCGATATCAATCTTGCTGCTGTCAAACGAAACGTTCAGGATGTGTGAGAGGGAGTGAGTCCGATGACCATTGAAGATGTAGCCCTCCAGTCGCTCCTCGATTCCTCTTCTTAAAACTTCCTTGAGCCTCTGCAGCCGGATTGACTCCTCAGCCATCTCCATCTCTCTGAGCTCGATTGTCTTTCCGAGTCCGACCGCCAGCGGCACGTTTTCGGTGCCTGCGCGCCGGCCGCGTTCCTGTCCCCCTCCGTGCATGAACTTCTCGACTTCAACCGCTTTTTTTATGTAGATCGCTCCGATGCCCTTCGGCCCGTAGATCTTGTGGCCGGAGATGCTGAGCAAGTCAATACCCATGGCACCTACATTGACCGGCATCTTTCCAACTGTCTGGACCGTGTCCGTATGGAACAGGATCCCGTGTTCGCGCGCGATCCCAGCAATCTCCTCGATCGGATTGATGGTACCGACCTCGTTGTTCGCGTGCATGATCGAGATGAGGCAGGTTCTGGGAGTGACCGCACGACGTACGGCGTCCGGGTCGACCATGCCATATTCATCGACAGGAAGATAGTTGACGGTGTACCCGATCCCCTCGAGAAACTCGCACGTCTCCAATACAGCGTGATGTTCGCTCCTGTTCGTGATGATATGCTTTCTGCCTTTCGCTCGCGCGGCGAGGGCGGCGCCATTGATGGCAAAATTATCCGACTCCGTTCCACCGGTCGTGAAAAAAATCTCTGCCGGTTTCGCGTGGATGAATGCGGCAATTCGTTCTCGACTCTGTTCGAGGGCTGCTTTCGCCTCCTGACCGTACTGATGGACCGACGAGGCGTTCCCAAACTTCTCGGAAAAATACGGCTGCATTGCCTCGAGCACGCGAGGATCGAGCGGCGTAGTGGCCGTATGGTCCATGTACACCCGGTGATTCATAGACGACGAAATATACTCACTTTGGCGACTCTTTATCAAGACATCATCGGAACACGCCGAAGATGCTGTGAAGGACACTTGCAGCAAGCCCCCAGATTGAATTTGGGGGCTGGCATCTGTAAATGTCGACCGGTCCCGGCGAGATCGGGACGGTCGACAGCACATCGGGCTCTTCGGGCCGGGAGGCGGCCCGTCTCGGAGGGCAAGGCCCTGCCGAAACTCCCTCCCAGCCAGTAAGGTTGGAACTCGTCCCAGACGACCTGTCCGGCAATTCTTCTGGCGGACGGCCGGGCCATGCAATCTCAATGTCGCTCCCGATCCCTCCACCGCTCACGCCTCATTTCCCGCATGATCTCCTGCACGTGCTCTGCAAAATTGCGCTCAAAGACGATCAACTTCCCAATTTGCTGGACCGCCAGAATCTCGCGGAGGTCTTTGAGAAATCGCTGCCGTTCCCCGTCCATCCTCCTTTCGAGCTCCTGCAGCCTAGTGAAGTCTTTTTCGAATTCCGGATCGGGAGCGTTTTCCCCGACCATCCTCTCGATCTGATTAATCGTCTCCATCATCTCGCGATGCAAAGCCTGTCGTTCCTTCTCGTGCTTGTTGTACTTCGCGAAGAACCGAACCGCTTCTTCTTCTCCGAGGTCCAGGACCTCGACAAGCTTCATCTTCTTGTACTCCTCGACGCGCTCCCGTGGCGGTCGACGCTGCGGCTGCGCGATGAGCGACGGGGCAAGGAACAGGAATAGCATGATCGCCACTCCAGAGAATTGCACACGATGCGCTGACATGTTGTGTCTCCTTTCTCTGTTACAAACTTTTGCTGTCAGGGACATCTGCCAACTACGCATTCTCGCCCTGAGCGTCAGCTAAGGGGTGTCCTCTTGAATCACGCAGAGGTTTCTCCCGACGCTTTCGGGATCATCATGAAATATTGAGGGTTGGCACAGGCCGAACACCGATCTATCGCGCCAGCTTTCCTTCCAATCTCTCCAACACCTCCTCCACCTCCTGTTCTGTTAAG
>JBHHZW010000429.1:0-2496 GCA_046758305.1 Bacteroidota bacterium
CGTCCGACTTTATCGAGCTGACCTTTTTCAGGAATGTTATGATGAATGGATTGAAGGTGAGCGTGACCGGCTACGACAACGCTATGCAAAGACCCTGGAACGTCTGGCTTCGGTTCTGGAACAACATGGCCAGTATCAGAAAGCGCTCGGCTATGCAGAGCGTCTTCTCACCCTGGATGAGTTCAATGAATCGACTTATCGCCTGATGATGCAGCTTCATGCACTGAACAACGATCACGCCAGCGCCTTTCACACCTATAATCGATGTGTCGAGGTTTTGGACGAAGAGCTTGGCATTGAACCGTCGGCAGAAACACAGGAGCTCTACCACCGGCTAACACGTGGAGCGGTGGCACCGAAAACCGTCGTGATAAAGGAGACCGAAATACCGCTGGTGGGCCGGGAAAGCGAATGGAGCATTGCACTGGAAACATGGTGTGCGAGCGCGCGTGGCAGGGCTCGCCTGCTACTGTTGTCTGGCGAAGCCGGCATCGGAAAAACACGACTGGCTCAACAGTTGCTCATTTATGTAGAACGGCAGGGATTTGTGGTCGCCAGGGCTTGCTGCTATGCTGCAGAGGGTCGATTGGCTTACGCACCGGTAACGGAATGGTTAAAAGCGGTTGCCATTCATCAAACATTGCAGAACCTGGAGTCCGTCTGGCAAACGGAGGTCGCGCGGCTGCTGCCGGAGCTTTTAGCGGGGGATGCGAACCTGACCACGCCCGGTCCGCTTGCCGAGAGCTGGCAGCGGCAGCGCTTCTTCGAAGCCCTGGCACATACAGTTGCTGCTTGTAGGCAACCTTTGCTGTTGTTTGTTGATGACTTGCAGTGGTGCGACTCAGATACGCTGGAATGGCTACATTATCTGCTGCGCTTCGACCCATCGGCAAAAATTCTCATCGTTACCACGGTTCGGTTAGAAGCTTTGAGGGGGAACGAACCGCTCATTTCCCTCATTCTGGAATTGCGGCGCGCCGGGCTGTTAACCGAGATTGAGCTCAATGCCCTTGATGCCTGGCAAACGGCTCAACTCGCGTGTCATGTTTCTGGACAGGAGCTGGATAGTGAAGCTGCTGCTTCTCTTTACGAAGAGACAGAAGGAAGTCCGCTATTCGTCGTTGAAATGACTCGAGCCAGCCTGGAAAAATCTCGCCACGGCTCTGCGGATAAAGCCACAATGGCGTTGGTTTTACCTCAAAGAGTGCAGGCTGTGATTCAGACCAGGTTATCGCACCTCACGCCTTCCGCCCGCAAACTTCTGGAAGTGGCTGCAATCATTGGCCGCGTGTTTACGTTCGAGGTGCTTGCTCGTGCCAGCGATTATACCGATGAAATCTTGATTCAAAGTCTGGATGAATTATGCGACCGCAGACTCATTCGGGAACAGCAGAACGCATACGATTTTAGTCATGACAAGATACGCGAAGTTGCAGCCGCCGGCATTAGCGCAGCAAGAGGCCGCTTATTTCATCGTCGTATTGCCGAGGCTCTGGAGACGGTTTTTGCCCGGCAATTGGATCAGGTAAGCGGACGGTTAGCTTCTCATTATGAGCACGCCGGCCTGCCGCTGCGAGCTATTTCCTATTATGAGCGCGCTGGGAAAGTCGCGAAAACGATCTTTGCAAATGAGGAAGCGGCAGACTATCTGAATCAGGCCCTGCGCCTGATTCGGAATCATCTCGACGGGCATGACCAGGAGACGCGTGAACTGGAGATCCAGCGGGTTTTATCTACTTGTCTGGTCCAGGGGCGAGGGTACGGCGCATCCGAGGTTCAGAGAACGGGCGTGCGTGTATTGGAACTTTGCACACGGCTCGATGAGCAGCCTGATCCCCCTTTACTTCGGATGCTGGCCATCAGTAAACTCGTCGTTGGTGAGATTTCGAGTGCGGAAGCTATCGGTCTGCAGCTACTCGAGCAAGCCCGGACATTAGACGATGACGTGGTTCGAGTCGAAGCTTACTACGTCCTCGGAGTCACCTATCATTGGCAGGGAAGATTCCAGTTAGCGCGGAAATACCTCGAAAAGGCAATTGCGCTCTACGACTCAAAGCACCATCATACTCATATCACGGTTTATGTCCAGGACCCAGCCGTAGTTTGTTGCATTCGCCTGGCGCTTGTGCTCTGGCATCTTGGCTACCCATTTCAGTCGCAAAGTATGGGACTCGAAGCCCTGGAGCTTGCTGAAAAATTAGCACATCCTTTCAGTCGTGCTTATGCTCTGCACTGGTTCGCCTGGCTACAGAATCTTCGGGGAGACCGTGAGGCAACGTTGAAACACGCGGCAATATCGATTGCTTTTTCCGAACAATACGATTTCCCATATTTCGCAACCCAAAGCGGGATTCTGTACGGATGGGCTTTGTTGCAGACCGGAGACATTGAGGACGGTATTCAGAAAATGCGAGAAGGCCTCAGTCGTTTTCGGGCAACGGGCTCTGAAATCGGCTGCTCCTATTATCGCTCCTTAATTGCTGAAGCGTTAGCAAG
>JBHHZW010000430.1:0-2477 GCA_046758305.1 Bacteroidota bacterium
GCCCAAATACCAGTTGTGGGTAGGATTCGACTGCAACTCGATGAACGGGATATCCTCGAAGTGCTCTAGATGAACCTTGCTGGTAATGAGCTCAAACAGGCCGGGGGCGATCTTGGTGTTGACTGATGCTGTTTCGCAGCGTCGGACAATCTCCGTCAGTTCCTCATCCCGACGTTGATCCGGTGCAAAGATCACCTCATCGATTCCATTTCCCTTCAGAATATCCTTCAGATCATCCAGTCTGCCGAGCTGTCGATCGATCTTCTGGGAGGCCCCTGGATCGGCCACGAACCCGACCACCTCATAGCCGAGCGAGAACCGACTTTCGATCTCATTCGCGATCAGTTGGGCCAGCTTGCCGGTCCCGTAGATCAACGTTCGGTTGCTGCTCAACCGACCGCGATGTCGGTAGATCCTGAACCAGCGCCAACCACTCAGGAGCAGCAGGTTGAAGAACCAGGAGAGCAAGACGATCGACCGGGGCAAGGCGAACTGCCGGGTGAAGAAGGCGATGAACACCACTATCATCGTCCCGATCGAGACGGCCTTGACCACCCCATTGAGGATGTCAAGGTAATCGTGATACGCTGAGCGGTTATAGAGCCCATAGAAGTGAAGGAGGAAGATCTGAATCAGCATGATGAATATCGCGATCTCCAGATAGGCCTCCAAGTTCTGGGTATGATCGGCGATATGGATATGGTATCGAGCTAAGAAAGCGAGAATGAAACCGAATTGGATCAGCAAAAAATCCAGCAAGACCGTCGATAACCTTTTCCAAACCATCGGTCACCAACCCCTGTGCTGCATCTCCTTGAATTCGAGAGCAATTTGTCTTTGGGCTCTTGCTATATATTGTGAGACTAAAGATATGAGGATGTCAAATCGGGTAAAGCAGCCTCCCTCCGGCTACCTTGGGTCAGGCTCCGGAGTTACCTGTTGCTTAAGCCACTCGGCGATCTGCTCTACCCCCAGGCTCTTATCCTCGATACGGAGCATCAGCTCGACGATCTCGTCTCCCTTTACCCTCAGGCGCATGCCATTCTCTCCTATGAACCTTTTCATCGCTTCCCACGCGGTCCTCTTGTTGCCATCGACAAAAGGGTGATTTAGGACGAGGGAGTGGCCTAATGCTACTGCTTTCGTGAAGATATCAGAGTAAAGCTCCCTCCTTTCGAAAGCAGCACGAGGTCGATTGACCGCCGAATCAAGTAGTCCCCAGTCACGAATCCCTCCTGCTCCACCAAACTTGACTAAAATGCGCTCGTGAATCAGAATAACCTCGTCGGTTGTAAGATATCTCACAATCGGGCTAGGCGCTCCATCGCTCCACGGTCCTCCTCTAGATCCTCATCAACACGTTTCAAGAACTCTAGCCGCTCTTGTTCAGCCTGCCACTTTTTCAGCAACAGATCAACCGCTTGGCGCAGGAGCTTCGCCTGGGGGATCTTCGTCTCTTGGGAGAGTTCCCTAAGGGCCTCGATCTGGCGTTCCTCCAGCTGGGTTGCATAAGTCTTGAGCATCATCATCACCCCGAATATTGTAATCCTTGGGGCTAGTATTTACAAGTATAAACTAGTGATCACAAGAATCTCTAACCGTTCGCGACGACCCTAAAGTCCGTTCGATCCCCAAGAAGCCGAGAGCCAGAGGACTCCTGTCACTCGCTGTTGTCTCCTTTCTCCAGACTCAGCCTTTCCTCGGCGAATCGGAGGAACTCACGGAGCGCTTCTTCAGGTTCTTCGCTAATATAGCTCTCTTCGCAATCTTCATCCGCTTCCGAGCCGTTATGGAAGTGCTTAGGGAAGGTTTCAATGTGCTCCCAGCGCTTGTGAGGTGCGTTGTCATGGCGGTAGATGGTGCCGGCGATCGCCTTTCGTTCCCAGTGGTAACTGTATCTGCCTTCTAATTTTAGGGAAAACCAGACATCTATGAAGCTGCCTTCCTTAAGCATAATGCGAAGTTCGTTGATATCGGTGATTTCAGCGTTGGCGACGATCTCATCAAACTCGATCTCAGCGATTTCTTTGAGCTTGTCGACATCGACAGGCTTCATTCCATCTCCTTGAGGAACCGGGAGAACTGATCTCTTTTGTATTCAAGGTGATCTAACCGCTGGAGGTCCCGCCAGCTCTCCGCTTCCTCCAGAGTTCCTCGCTGGTAATGTTCCTCCATCTCCGCGGTGGAGGAGACGTTGTAACGCGAGGTAATCTGGAAGATCTCGACCTTGATTTCCCGCAACCTTTTCTCCAAAAAGGCCCGGAGCCCCTGCTCCAAGATACTTTCTTTGGAAGCGCCCAGTTCCCTCGCGATCTCTTCTGCCATTTCCTCTACTTTCGTGGCCATCTTGACCTCCTCATCAATCAATTTGCAAAGAAGACCGTATCTGTCCTTCTGTGCTCTGAGTCGATCGCTATCCCTTGAAAATTCTTATTTCTGAGTTTATCCTTTAGAGCACGAAATCATCAAATGCCACC
>JBHHZW010000431.1:0-2468 GCA_046758305.1 Bacteroidota bacterium
TCAAAATTAGTTTGTTTTACGATTCATTCCCTACCCAACAGCTAAACCTAAGATTAGTCCATTCACTAACAATAAGCCAACGACTGCAACTGGAGCTCCCAATAAATCAGATATCGCAATTTGAAAAGCACTTGCTCCTTTCTCAATTCTAGTTCCCTTCCAACTTTATGATTCCGCGTGCACTGTAGTTTTATGTTGTTGGAACGGACACTGGCCCCATTTCATTGTACAACTACTTAGTTGTTGGGGCACTAGTAATCCAAGCAATAATCCATCCTAAAGCTGTCGCAACAAGAGGGTCCTTCCCACGTCCGACTGTTGTAGCGAAACAAGTGGAGCGCTAGTGGCGCCTTAAGAGGCGAGGTCATCTGCGGGGGCCCGGAAATTCTACTGTACCAACCCGATTATACCCATCATCCGACCCGACCGCTTGCCTTCACGTCGGTAGGAATGAAAAAGTTCCGGTTTGCAGATCGTGCAATACTCGCTCGTCTCAATATAGCGAGGCCTCGCACCTTCCTGTTCAAGCTCGTGCCGAACGAACGACTGAAGGTCGAGAATCCTCTTTTGATTTCTCGCATTTCGGAGAAACCGAACATCAAAAAGACCGGCGACCTCATCTCCGACCTCATAGCAGCAGACCCCAGCAGCAGGTCCGAGAAATGCAACGAGGTCTCCCGGATCTGTTGAAAATTCCTCTTCCAGTCTCTTTACCGCATTGAATACGATACCTTGTGCTGCCCCTCTCCATCCAACGTGCACGGCAGCCACAGCCTTATTCTTTGGGTCGAACAGGAAGAGCGGCACGCAGTCAGCGACACTCACTGTTAGGAAAACGCCGATCTCGTTCGTCACTAGCGCATCGCAGTTGTCGTATCCGCCACCGGAGTCGGCCCGGAGGACGCTCGAGGAGTGACATTGTCCCGGAATTGCCACCTCCTCCCAGCTTATGCGCAAACGACCAAAAAACAAATCGCGGTTCCTGATGACGTTCGATCGCTCGTCACCAACAGAAAAACTCAGGTTCAGGTCGTACGGTGGCGTACTGACGCCTCCTAGGCGCGTGCTGATTCCAAATCGAATTTCAGGATAGCGTTGAAAGAGGCTGGACGAGAGAAGCTTCATGGGTTCTTCTCGTCGTCTGATTGCTTGCGAAGTGGTAGATGTACAACTACCTGGGTTCCTTTGCCTACCGTACTCTCAACGTCGATCGTCCCCTGCAGTTGAAGAATCGTCTGCCGGACGAGCACCAATCCCAACCCCATCCCATCGGTTTTGGTCGAGAAGTTCGGCTGGAACAATTTCCCCTTCACATCGTCGGGGATTCCACATCCATTGTCTTCGATCTTGATAGAGATATTACCATCGGCGTGCCGCGTCTCCACAACGATGCTTCCGACGCTCGAAGGTTTTGCTTGGATGGCTTGAACACTGTTGCGCAGGATGTTAATGAACGCTCGTCGGAGTTCCTCGGGATCAGCGACGATTTCGCCTATAGTATTGTCGTATTTGGACTGAAAATCAATGCCACGTTCCTGGGCAAAAAGAGCGACAGCCTCCTGGACTATCTGATTGAGATTGCAAAGCGTGTCATCGCGTCTCGGCATGCGAGCGAGCCGAGAAAATTCGGAAGCGATATGACTCAGCGTTTCGACCTGCTCCAGCATCGTCCTGCTCACGCCATCAAAGATTTTGTTCCAATCGCGTGCTCTGTCCTTATACGCCTGACGAAGATGCTGGATGGAGAGCTTCAGTGGAGTCAGTGGATTCTTGATCTCATGGGCTACCTGTTTCGCCATCTCGCGCCACGCCAGTTCGCGCTCAACGCGCGCCAGTACCTCTCTATTGATCTTCAAGTCCCGGCTCATCGCGTTGAAAGAATCCACAAGGTCTCCGATTTCGTCCGTTCGGTCACTCGGAATCTCGAAGCCCAGCTCACCTCCCGCAATGCGTTTCGTTGCCGCCGTCAGGTTTCGGATCGGTTTCGCGATGCGATGAGCGAAGACAGCGCCGCCCGCCACCACAAAGACCACGACGAGCGCGTAGACGCCGAAGATGAATGCGTTACGTTTCGCGAGCTGCTCATCGATGTCGCTTTGACGGTAAAGAGTTGGGACCCCAATGACACCGAAGATGTTGCTGTCATCGACGGCGATGGGCTTGTAGCCAACAACGTACGGATACCGGCCGATGGATTCGGTTTCCCGGAAGAAATTCTTGCCTTTGAGTAGTACGTTCACGTACGACTCCCCGCTGGATTGCCGATCGAGCAAATCCGCTTCGAACAATTCCGGTTTGGTCGATGCGTGCAGGCGCCCTCCCAGGTACACGTTGAAATCCGTCCCCACCTCATTCGCGACGCGCCAGCAGAATTCATCATCGACCACGTCCTGGAAATGCGCAACTCCCTGTTCCAGGATATCGCGAAGGTGCAACTCAATAACATCGAGTTCGTCACGGAGCCGCTG
>JBHHZW010000432.1:0-2467 GCA_046758305.1 Bacteroidota bacterium
TACTGGGCGCGCTGACCGTCCTGGGTCGGTGAGAGAGCTGGCAACTTATACAGGTTCTCGCGTCGACCGGGACGGTCGACGCGCACGCATGAACCTTAATCGTTGGGAGGGACATCGCTTGCCCGCCAATCTGTGTGGCGGGTGTCCCGACCTTTCCGAATCTCGACCTGATTGTGTAGAAATCATCGTGTAAGTGTGATTGGTTGCTAGTCGATCTTGCTAAAGCGAAGGCCTCTGGCCGAGCGTTTTCTGGGAATGTGCCCGCTCGGCGTGGACGCCTTCGCGTTAGAACTGAAATTAACTCTTGGAAGGACATCGCCTGTCGCGACTTGCGTCGACGGAGTCTGGGTAAGATCGGGATGTCCCGACCCCGACGAACGAACTTATAGGCTCTAATGGGGGCAACTTGTTGTCGTTTTTAGTCTAACCTCCCCTGATTTCCCTCCTCGGTAAGGAGGGGACCTAGGGGAGGTCGAAATCAGAAGCCTCAATGCCTTTGTCTTCTGTGATCCATATTCTTCCTCAATCACTCGTCAGCAAGATCGCCGCTGGAGAGGTCGTGCAGCGTCCGGCATCGGTCGTCAAGGAACTGTTGGAGAATTCTCTTGATGCGGGCGCTGCGCGAATTGTCGTAACGGTCAGAGAAGGGGGAAAATCTTTCGTGCAGGTCGCGGATGATGGCTGCGGGATGGGGGAGGAGGATGCCAGAACAGCCTTCACGCGTCATGCAACCAGCAAGATCTCCAGTTACAGTGACCTGGAGAGTATTCGGACACTCGGTTTCAGAGGTGAGGCACTGTTTTCCATTGTAGCGGTTTCGCAGGTGGAATTGAAAACCCGGACCGATGCGGGCGAGATGGGAACGTTGATGCGGATTGAAGGTGGCGAGCTGAAGGAAATTTCCAAGGTGGCGATGCAGCCGGGTACAACGGTGACGGTGAAGAACCTTTTCTACAATGTTCCTGCACGTCGGAACTTTCTCAAAAGCACCCTGTCCGAATTCAAACACGTCTCCGACGTCGTGCAGCGGACTGCAATTTCGCGAAGCGAGCTTGCACTAACCTTTGTCAGCAATGACGAGAAGGTCCTCGACGTGAAACCTGAGGCAATGGAGGAGCGGTTCAAGAGCGTTTACGGAGACCGCTTCGTTGACTCGTTGATCAGGTTCCAAGAGGACTCCGATCTCATGAGGATTCACGGCTATTCCAGCAAGCCTGATTTCGCTCGCAAGACGAGAGTTGAACAGTTTCTCTTCTTGAATAGGCGTTTCATCGTCAACCGCGCGCTGAGCCATGCTGTCTTCAGTGCGTACGAACACCTCCTCGAAAAGGGAAGCTTTCCGTTTTTCGCCCTCTTCCTCGAAATCGATCCTCGTCGGGTTGATGTGAACGTTCATCCGTCGAAACTGGAGGTGAAGTTTGATGACGAACGGAGCGTCTATCGATTCGTGCATGCAGCCGTTCGAAAAGCTCTTGGGGCTCACGATCTGGTTCCGAGCGTCGCGATGAAAGATTCCACCGCAACGGAGCCCGACGTGGGTCTGCAGTTCGTACGCCCTTCAAAGTCATTCTTCCCCGGAAGAGATGCGGCGGAGGCGGACGCAACCCTAGCGCGTCTGTTCCGTGATTTCAAGAGTCGGACTGACGAGGCCCGATTTGATAGGGAAGAGACGCCGCCGCTGACCGCCGACATTGAGCCGATGCGGAAGACAACTCGACCTCCAGAAGAGGGTCGCGAGGCGGAGGTTGAGGAGAGGGTGCGTCCGCTCGTTCTGCAGTTACATCGCAAGTACATCGTGACACAAATTCCCTCCGGTCTGATGATCATCGACCAGCACGTCGCTCACGAACGCGTTTTGTACGAGCGGATTCTTGCGACCTTCGAAGACGATCTTCCACACCCACAGCAGTTGCTCTTCCCGCAGACGCTTCTGCTCACCCCAGCAGATTATTCGCTCGTCCGTGAGCTCTTGCCTCACTTACAACGGATAGGGTTTGACGTGAAACTGTTCGGCAAAAACACCGTGGTCGTTGAGGGCGTTCCGGCGGATGTTCGCGTCGGGAGAGAGGAAAGGATCCTTCAGGAAGTTCTCGACTTGTTTAAGGAACAGGAACACGAGGCAAAGCCTGCCCGAGGGTCAGGCGGGGTTGATGCGCGCGAGACGCTGGCGAAGTCATTTGCCTGTCGCGCCGCCGTGAAAGCGGGTGATCAACTCCACGAATCGGAGATACGAGCGCTCATCCGTCAGCTGGTAGCCACTGAGATGCCGTACGTTTGTCCGCACGGACGTCCGATCATGATTCGGGTTTCAACCGACGAGCTGGACAAGAGGTTTGGGAGGACGTGATCCCTTCCTGCTGGGAAGGACATCGCTTGCCCGCCAATCTGTGTGGCGGGTGTCCCGACCTTATCGGCCATGTCATTCTGATCCCCGTGAACAGACACGGGGTAAACTCCGCGAAGAATC
>JBHHZW010000433.1:0-2457 GCA_046758305.1 Bacteroidota bacterium
CCCATTTACACTAACCCGGCTTGAGGCTTGCTCTTTAACATAAAAGAATGACATGACGAGTGAGGTCAGGAGCGCCAGCAATGAAGTCAGTCATCGAACAACCGCGCATGCCATGATGTTTTGTCGGTTGATTTTCCTGACAAAATATAATATATTGAAAAAAATTCGCACCGCCGAATCGAGGAGTCACGGATGAAGGACGGAACGCCAAACATGAAGGACGTACTGAAACAAGTCCAGAAGGTTCAAGAACAGATTGCTCAAGTGCAGGCAGAACTCGAAAACAAAACCGTCACCGTGGAAGTGGGTGGAGGAATGGTGAGGGTAACTGCGAATGGGAAACAGCACATCATAAGAATCCAAGTCGAAAAAGAAGTCATCAATCCTGCGGAAGGCGACATGCTCGAGGACCTCATTGTCGCCGGTGTTAACAAAGCTCTCGAGGAATCAACGAAGTTGGCACAGGAAGAACTGGGCAAAGTTACTTCCGGGATGCTTCCGAAAATACCCGGACTTACATTGCCAGGATTCTGAGCGGCTATGAGCGATCCCGACGCCGCTAAATTCCCGATGCACGCCGGAACGTGGCGACGATAGGACGTTCAGGCTATGCAACGTCCACTAGAATGCTCTTCACCGCTGAATCAGTTGAACAACTCGTCAAGCGACTCTCCCAGCTCCCCGGCATCGGGCGCAAGACCGCCCAGCGCCTGGCGATGTACATTCTGAAATTGCCGCGGGACGAAGTGGTCAGCCTAGCGAAAGCCATCGTCAGCGCGAAGGATCGCGTTAAGTATTGCTCTACCTGCTACAACATCACCGAGGACGATCCCTGCATTATCTGTGCGAGCCCTAAACGAGACCGATCATCCATCTGCGTGGTCGGAGAACCGAGCGACGTATTCGCCCTGGAGAAGACGAACGAGTACAACGGTCTTTATCACGTGCTTGGGGGAGCACTTTCTCCGCTCGACGGCGTCGGCCCTGAAGGGTTAAGAATTAAGGAACTTCTGTCCCGCACTACTCCTGAACTTCGTGAAATCATCCTTGCACTCAATCCGAACGTTGAGGGAGAAACCACGGCGCTCTATATCAGCAAGCTTTTGAAGCCGCTTGGAGTTAAAGTTTCACGGATCGCACGCGGCGTACCGATCGGAAGCGAACTCGAGCACTCCGATGAGGCGACACTCGCACGGGCTTTGGAAGGACGGATCACTCTCTGAGAAAGAACTCGCGATTCTCTTGTTGCGAACGCATCCCTACGAGATCGTATGGAAGCAACCCAGGACCTGATCGACAGGCAATCCCGCTCCCGATGAGTCGGTATCGGGAAAGCCGCGGTCATAGTCATCACAATGATGCTGAATGTTCTGGGTTGTGATGTCTTTGATACGCGAGAGCCAGAATCACCGACACAGACGAGCTCCAACTTCGTTCCACCCACTGAGCCAAAGATAGTGCTCCAGAATCTTGTGAACGCGATCTCGGAGCGGCACATAGAAAACTACCTCAGCTCGTTCGTCGATCCGAAATTCTCGACGCGAAATTTTGAGTTTATTCCAACTCAGGATGCGCAGAGTCAGTACTTCTCGGTGTTTTCAGACTGGTCCTTGGTATCGGAGCGAGAATACTTCGAAAATCTTCGCTGGCAGACACCCCCATCCGCCTTTTCCAGTTTGATCTTCAGCGACGATCGGTTCGAGAGTCTCCGGTCGGATTCGGCAGCGTACAACGCCAACTACCGACTTATTTTTCAGCACAATCGTTCCGACACGCCGGGTTCAATCTTCGCGGACCAGAGCACCATCGAAGGGCTTTTCCAGACGTTTAAGTTTGCTTACACTTTCAAGGACACGACGGTATATGGTCAACTGCTCGACGGGAATTTCGCGTTTGTGTATAGAGATTACGATCAGGGAGTCGACGTGTCCTGGGGGCGTGACGAGGAAATGCGGGCGACGTACGGCCTATTCCTCAACGCGCAGAACCTTGACCTCATCTGGAACAACCTCATTTCATTCGCAGGCGATTCGCTGAAAGCCAACGTCGTCCGGGGTTTCAACCTTACAGTGACGTTCAACCCGAGCGACATCATTCGGGTCGACGGATATGTCAACATGGTGATGGAGCGGCCAAAGTTCCAGTCGAATTGGTTGATCACGCGGTAGCGGGACGAATCGAACTTCTGATAACAAGGAGCGGAAATCCCGCGTCTCGACTTTTGACCGAGCAATTCGAACAAATGAACGTCAGACGAGGCCTGCTACGATCTATGACAAATGCATCCCCCAGAGGGATCGACCGCTGCGGGGCACTTCAAAGTGCGGGCGTGACACTTTGTGGCTGAGGCTCTAACGTTCGGGAAATGAAAAAGGAGAGACCAGAACCTTCACTACACTCAGCGTGACATTGCGTAATTGGCGGACCTCACAGCGGGGTCACCAGATTGCGAACTTT
>JBHHZW010000434.1:0-2446 GCA_046758305.1 Bacteroidota bacterium
GAAGCATGCAGCGCGACACGGTCTGTCTCCACTCGATCACTGGCGGGGAAGGGTCGGGCGCGGTGCAGATCAATCCTTCTGCATAGTGGTGACACAGCCCTGGGCTGCAGCAAGTGCGATGAAGCGGGTGGTGCTATCCGAGAAAGAGTGGCAGAAGGAGGAGGAACGTCGGAAGGCGTCGCGTCGACTGGAGACGATCGTGAAAACGACCGATGGTTTCAAGATCGCGGAGGTTGACCTCGAGATCCGCGGGCCGGGCGATTTCTTCGGGACGCGACAGAGCGGGCTACCGGACTTACGCATCGCAAATATCATCACGGACGGCGCGATTCTTACCGCTGCACGACGAGAGGCATTCCTCTTGGTGGATCAGGATCCCCAGCTGAGGAGTCCAGAGAATCAGCCGATCCGACAGCACTTCGAACGTACCTTCAAAGAGAGTCTATCGCTGGTAAGAGCGGGCTGAGGATTCTTAGAGCGATCTTATCGCAACGTTGATCTTTAAATCGTAGAATGAGCAAATGTTTCATCGATAAGTCCGAGCTACGTAACAACCTGTCCGTCGTCACGGTTGAGTTTCAGTTGACGCAGAATCCCCCTCCTTGGGTCCGAGCATGATGTTTTTCAAAAAGGAGGTTCTATGTTCAAATCCGTTTTCTGGACCGCTCTGTATACGACGCCGTTGATGTATTTCGGACTGCAGACGTTCATCGCCGAGACAAGAGCTTCGTTCCTCGTCGGTCCCGGCCTCGCGGTTCTCGTCGCAGCGGGAATATTCGCTGTCGTGTTCTATCATGATGCCCTCTACAAGCATGTGAGGCTGCGTTGGGCAATCACTACTCTCGTAGGAGGCTTTGGCTTGTGGGGTATCGTGTCCTCGATGATCCGTCACAGTGATACACTTCTGCAGCATTTGATCATCAGCGTTTCGGTGGTTGGGATTGTCATCGTCATTGCCGTCCTGATTTCGTACGGAGAGGTAGTCTCAGAGCTCTATAGGCAATTCCTGCGTGCGAGAGGAAAAATTCCTCAGCGATCCCGCCGCGTGTATGATTTCTTGACGGTCAGTCTGCCGATTTCGAGGAGGATTTTGTTCCTGCGCTTTTTCGCGTACGGATTGGTGCTTGCAACGGTGATCTCCGTCATCGTCCTGCTACCTGGGAACGAATTCTTGCACGTCAAGCTCATCGTATGGGGGGGAGTTTTCTCAGCGTTAGTGATTCTGGATGGTATCTTGACAGTGGAAATACTGAGAAAGGGGATTGTCGAGCAAGAGCTTCAGACAGCTCGTCAGATGCAGGTCAGTCTCATGCCAGCAAGTGACCCAGCGATCAAGGGGTTTGATATCTCGGGCGTCTGTAAGCCGGCGAGCGATGTGGGTGGTGATTACTTTGACTACGTTTGGCTGGATAAGAAAAGGACGCGGCTCGGCATAGCGCTTGCAGACGTTTCTGGCAAAGCAATGAGGGCAGCGTTCACGGCTGCGCTCACGAGTGGGATACTCTACAGTGAACTGGATGGCAATCGATCAGTTCGACAAGTCCTCGCGCGGATGAACAGACCGATGTACCTGAGAACGGACAAACGAGTGTTTACCGCTTTTTTCCTGGCGTCGCTCGACGTGAATTCCAAGAAACTCACGTTTACCAGCGCAGGGCAAACGAAACCCATCCTGAAACGTGGCGAGAAATTGGTAGAGCTTGAAACGAAAGGTCCGCGCCTCCCCTTAGGCGTGCAGGAAAAAATCTCGTATCAGGAGACGCGCTTCGCCCTGAAACGGGGTGACGTGGTTCTCTTCTACACGGATGGGTTTCTCCGACAGACCAACCGACGAGACGAACAGTTTGGCGTCGACCGATTGCGAGCAACGTTGCAAAGCATGAGGTTACGATCGATGACAGCGAAAGAGATCATCGCGGATTTGCTGGACAACGTGGCTTCGTTCCGCGGCAGATCTCAACAGAGTGATGACATGACGATGGTTGTGGTGAAAGTTCGCTGAGTGATGCGTTCGTAAGTCCTAGTGAGGATGAAGAGGGTCGAGTGGAAAAATCTTCGCTCGACTTTTTTTATCACTGAAGGGCAATTTCTTTTTTGTGTGCACGAGAGAAATTTTTTTCTTGAAGAGTAGGTGAGCGACGCCGACGAGGGTCTTCGCGGATGGTGAAAAAATTTTTCGTCGGCGGCTCAAAAGTGCGTTTTTTTCTTGACAAACACTTTAAAAAGGGTATATTTGTAGCAAGTCTGATTGAGTTGTTCTCAGACATCGGAGTGCAACAACTGAGGAGGCGCTGAAGAGATCGTTCGCGATTTCTACCTTATGAAGGTAGCACTGGTGTACAACCTGAGGAAGGAAGTAGTAGGTCAGCAGGTTACGGTCGTGGACGAGTCCCTAGAGCCTCCGAGTCAAGCCGTCGACGAAAAAGTTCTGACCCTCCAACGCCCC
>JBHHZW010000435.1:0-2444 GCA_046758305.1 Bacteroidota bacterium
TGGAATCCGCCGCTCGGATTTTGACGTCTACCGGCAAGCCTGGGAAAAGCTCCAGCACCTTGATGATCTGAAAGACGATCATGTACGCCGTAAGGAACTCCTGGAGAAGCTTCGTGGAGATGCGTCCGCATGGGTGGACATGTTAGCAGCAAGAAAGGAGCCCCATGATGCAGGACACTTACCGGGGGATCCGAACGACGCCTGGAGACATCGTTATTGGGAACAACTTTTGGAGGAAAGAGCAAGGATTGATCTGGACCAGTTGCAATCCCAACTCAACGATTTGAAAGAGGAGATTCAGGACATTACGGCCGAATATGTTGAGAAGTTATCGTGGTTGGCCCAGCTGAACCGGACAG
Organism: Bacteroidota bacterium; assembly: GCA_046758305.1. Taxonomy (GTDB): domain Bacteria; phylum Bacteroidota; class Ignavibacteria; order UBA10030; family JAZGDE01; genus JAZGDE01. The sequence goes on from JBHHZW010000435.1 coordinate 360, forward strand.
GGCTGGAGCAGCAACAAGCGCTCAATGGGTGGCTTGGTCTGTATAAGAAAATCGGGAAAGGTACGGGAAAACATGTTCGTGAATATAAAGAAGAAGCGAAGAAGACACTTATAAAATGCCGTGAAGCCGTCCCTGTCTGGATCATGCCTCTTTCCCGTGTGGTGGAAAGCTTTGATATTTCTACGACACAATTTGATGTTGTCATCATTGATGAAGCCAGTCAGTGTGATGTCTTGGGCCTGGTCGCCTTTGCTCTGGGAAAGGAAGTGGTTGTCGTGGGTGACCATGAACAGGTCAGTCCGTACGCCGTGGGTTTTGGAACGGATCAGATCCATGAGCTGATCGATGAAATCCTGGTTGATATTCCAAATAAAAAACTCTATGATGCCAAGTCTTCGGTGTATGATTTAGCCCGCCAATCCTTTGGCGGAACCATCCGGCTGCTCGAGCATTTCCGCTGCGTTCCTGACATTATTCAGTTTAGTAATCAGCTGTGCTACAACCAGGAAATTCAATCCTTACGCGAAGCCTCCGCGAGCCCAGTTCGGCCGGCTCTCGTGGCTCGATATGTCGAAAATGGAGAAGATGAAGACAAGATAAACCAGGCAGAAGCTTTGGAGATCGTTTCCCTCGTTCTCGCGTTGACCCGGTTCAAGGAATACGAAAAGTCCACCATTGGGGTGATCTCCATGGTGGGAACCGATCAGGCTCTCTATATTGATTCCATGCTTCGGAGGCGCATGACGGTTTCAGAATATCAGAAACGCCGTATCTTGTGTGGTAACGCAGCTCAATTCCAGGGAGATGAGCGAGACGTCATCTTTGTGTCCATGGTCAATAGTCCCTCGCATAATGGAAAACCCTTGCACCTGCGGGCGAGAGATGACGCACAAAAAGTTTTTAATGTCGCTGCCAGCCGGGCAAGAGATCAGTTGTGGGTCGTTCATTCGCTCGACCCGTCACGGGATCTGAAAACGAATGATTTACGCCTAAAGCTCATTGAACATGCCACCAATCCGGACGGGCTGCGTTCCAAAAATATTGAGAAATCACCTCGCAAACTCAACTCAGAATTAGAACGCGAAGCATACGGGCATCTTGCAAACGCACAATACAATGTGATGGTTGGGTGTCAGGTGGGTGAATTCGTACTGGAACTCGTAGTAATCGGGGAGAAAGGGAATCGGGTTGCAATCCAGTGCGACGGGGATCGTGAGATTACACGTGAAGCCCTGGAGGCCTCCTTACACCGCCAGATGACGCTCGAACGATTAGGATGGAACTTCATTCGGGTGAGAGGTTCAGAGTTCTTGCGGCATCCCCCTGAAGCCATGAAAAAGATCGAACGCCGCCTGAGAAAATTTGAGATTCAACCACTCGGGCAATTCTCAAGTGATCCTGAAAAGCAGGAACAGCAAAAAGAGGCGCAAGGCAAGGAGCTGCTTCAGCAGGTGTTGGAACGTGCGAAAATGATCCAAACCCACTGGAAAGATATCCCCAGTGTTTCTTCAGTGATCAAACATTCTGCCCGTATTGATTCGTCCGAAGACGACACGTAGCCCACATTTCTCACCACACGTACACGCATAACTATTCTGAATGATAAGAAGTTCGTCTTGGGGCATGGCCAACTCTCCGGGATCGGTGGGGAACCCCCCTTCTTCCATAAACAACCGCACGGTTCTATATTCGCCCCCGGTTGTTTGCGGTCTTTGTTCAGAACTCTTCTTGGACCACATCGTGTGGGGATTGGGGTTGGATGGAGACGAGGCTGCTTTTACGCAGAAGGCCCAGGAGCGGAAAGAAGCCGAGCGGGAAGCGTCTCGTACATTCGAAAAGCGACAATGAGGCCCGACAGGAGGGTCAAGGCAGCGACAACATGGATGGCCGCCCCCATCCCCAGGAGATCGGCAATCGCCCCTGCCAACAGGGCCCCAATAGCATAGCCCAGGTCGCGCCAGAGGCGGTAGACCCCCATGGAAGTGGCCCGCCACTCGGGGTGGGCGACGTCGCTGATGGCCGCCAGTAGAACCGGGTAGACCATCGCCGTCCCCAGGCCTTGCAACACCGCGGCAAAAATCCACC
>JBHHZW010000436.1:0-2442 GCA_046758305.1 Bacteroidota bacterium
TCCAAAAAATATACGGAGAAAAATCGCTAGTTACAACAAGGAGAATGTGGATGGCAAGTCGGGAGGAGGAATTTCAACTCCTCGCTTTGTCTCTCAGATCCAACTGCGCGAAGAACCGCGACAACTGATTTGGGTCTCAGCGTGTTTCGAGCGACTCGAGGAATTTACGAATTTCTTCGAAGTAGGGTTTACCCCCGACTATGTAAGTGTCGTTGTGATCCGCACTATCGATCTCGTAGAATGACTTCGGCTGGTTTGCAACCTCAAACAGCTTACGACCCAATTCGATGGGAACCGTCCTGTCCTGATTCCCATGGATGAAAAGGATTGGTGCGGGAATCTTCCGAATCTTTTTCAGAGAATCAAAACTCGATCGGATAACAAACTGGACAATGGGAAGCGGAAAGATCTCATTTGCCATGTCCTTCGCGGTCGTAAAGGCGGACTCCAGGATGAGCGCACGGGCTTTTCGCTTCAGCGCGAGGTCAACAGCCACCGCTGTTCCGAGACTCCTGCCAAACAAGACGATCCAGTCCGGTTGGATATCCTTCCGAGTCATCAAGTAATCATATGCCGCAACAGCGTCCCGATAGATGCCCTCTTCGTTCGGATCCCCCTCGCTCTTGCCGTAACCGCGATAATCGAAAATAAAAACGTTGATACCGAGCTCGTGAAGTAGCCTCAAGTTCTCCAATCGATGGGTAATATTACCGGCGTTTCCGTGACACCATAACAGCGTAAATCTTGTGCCTGTAAGCGGCCGTAGAGGGAGTTTCTCGGGGCGAGCACCCTGAGCAGGATAAAACCAGCCGTGCAAGCGAACACCGTCTTCTGTCGTGAAAAAGCAGTCCTCAAGGTTCATCCCCGAGGCCCTCGGTTGCCAATTGCCCTCGGGGTACTTCGCCGGAAAGTAAATCATCTGCTCCTCGAAGATCATGATCATCACCAGCCAAAATACCACGCCCGCAGCAATTCCAACCCCAATCTTGCCTAGCCATTGGGGGATGCGTGAGAGCATTGAAAATGCTTCGATCGCGATGTTCAGATTGGGAGTACGCTAAAGGCAGGAGGTCCAGCGCTCACGCAGCCCAGAGATTCCCGTCGAGGCTGCGATACTGGATTGCCTCGCTGATGTGTTCGGCTTGAATATCCGAAGTTTTCGCCAAATCTGCAATAGTGCGGGCCACTTTGAGGATGCGGTCATAGGCGCGAGCGGAAAGGCCAAGCTTCGTGATCGCCATCTTCAGCAATTCTTCGCCCGAAGCGTCAATTCTGCAGAATTCCTTGACCTGCTGTGATTGCATATGCGCGTTGCAGAAGAGACCCTTTCGACCCTGAAACCGCCCCAATTGTATCTCACGGGCCTTCATGACACGCTCGCGAATGCAGCACGACCGTTCGCCTGGCTCTTTACTGGCCAATTCTTTGTACTTGACCGCCGGTACTTCGATGTGCAAAACATAAAAAGGGCGCCAATTGGTGAGCGCGCTCTTGATGTGTGTGCCTTCGGTCATTTGATACTATTTGACCAACACGAGTTTCTTCGTCTCGAGAAATTCCCCGGCCTGCAGCCGATAGAAATATATGCCACTGGAAACACCTCTTGCGTTCCACCGAACGTTGTATCTACCCGGATGGAGATTTTCAGACACCAATGTCGCAAGGTGCTCTCCCAACATGTTATAGACCTGCAACGTAGCATAGCCGGAGCGAGGAACAGAAAACTCAATGGTTGTTGATGGGTTGAAGGGGTTGGGGTAGTTCTGCATCAGGTCATATTCCATCGGAATCTCACCAGCGATTGTCTCCACACTCCGAAAAACCCCAGAAGCATAAGTGCCGGCGAAAATAAACCCATCAGAATTGATGGCAAGAGCTCTGACATTGGTGCTCGTCAAGCCAGTATTTACCTCCGTCCAATTCCCACCGTTATCCGTCGAGCGGAACACACCGCCCGAAGTCCCTGCAAAAATATCACCACTCGCGTTGATGGCAAGAGACCAGACAGCCAGATAAACAGTCGTCAAGCCAGTATTTACTTCCGTCCAATTCCCACCGTTATCCATCGAGCGGAAGATACCACCACCCCAACTCCCTGCAAAAACATCACCACTTGTGTTGATGACAAGAGACCAGACACTGGTGTTCGTCAAGCCAGTATTTACCTCCGTCCAATTCCCACCGTTATCCGTCGAGCGGAAGATACCAACTAACGCAGTCCCTGCAAAAACATCACCACTCGCGTTGATGGCAAGAGACCAGACATTGGTGCTCGTCAAGCCAGTATTTACCTCCGTCCAATTCCCACCGTTATCCGTCGAGCGGAAGATACCAACTAACGCAGTCCCTGCAAAAACATCACCACTCGCGTTGATGGCAAGAGACCAGACATTGGTGCTCGTCAAGCCAGTATTTACCTCCGTCCAATTCCCACCGTTATCC
>JBHHZW010000437.1:0-2438 GCA_046758305.1 Bacteroidota bacterium
GGTTGTAACCTCCATTTAGTTTGTCTATTGTGGAGCCTTAGCCTGCGCCATTCGGTACGTCAAGCCAAAGTCGATACCTGTAAGACCAGAGGGTTGGGAAAAAGAAGATATACGGGCTTGTCATATTTCAGCGGCGCAACTCATCGAGGGGGACCCAGTCGCCGGGAGCACGTTCATACATCCAAAAAGTCCAGCCATTGCACGAGCGTTTTACAACAGCCGATCCAGCGACGGAAGGGGATTTGTAATCTTTGTTTTTATACCGGATCAGACCATTCCTTCGTATTCGGGCCTTAATAAGTTTGCCTCTGTACTTAGCTCTGAGCCTTATTGAGCGATTAAAGTAACTGGCTAGGATTGGCTGGCCTTTTACGCGAGTTTTCTTTCTGGAGCGTTTAGCTGTGGGGACGGTGGCCCGGCCAATGAGCCAGTTGATTTCTTCTCGATGCTTTCTTCTAAGATCGCGGGCCAGTCGACCTCGCAGATTTTCGGATTTAATAAATTTGCCGGTCTGTGTATTACCTCGCGGCTTGACCGTTCTCAAGATGAGCGATTCGAGTTCCTTCAGGTGGCTGTCCCCGATTGTCAGATAGACGCTGAAGCGATCCCAAATTCCCTTATGCCGATCTCGCAAGTGATGCTTGAGTCTGTTCCTTAGGTTACCTGCGAGTCCCACGTAGTAAAGCTTGTTTCGCCGATAAAGCACGTAGATTCCCGTCCGACCGCGAACATAACTGCGAACGACATCCTGGTACCTGTCTAACGCTTCCGAAGAAATATTCTCAAGGTGCTGGCAGACTAGCTGAGCTTGCCTGGCCATCGGAGATTACCTCTTTTACGGTTCATCATCTTTCACTCCCAAGTCTGTTGCGATTTCGCGGAACTGCTCGAGGGCGGCTTCGAGGTCCTCCATGATGTCGGCGGCGATGACGTCGGGAGGGGGCAGGTTGGCCGACTCTTCGAGGGATTCGTCTTTGAGCCAGAAGATATCTAGATTGACCTTGTCGCGTTTGATTAGGTCGTCGTAGGCGAAGCACTTGAAACGCTCCGTTTCCTTGCGCTGGTGGCGGTTCTCGGCATGGTAGCTGCCGACGAAGTCGTCTAAATCGGCGCGTTTCAGTTGGTTTTCCTTTAACGTGAAGTGCTTGTTGGTCCGAAGATCGTAAATCCAGAGCTTTTCGGTCCATGGCTTTTCTTGCGCTGGTTTTCGGTCGAAGAAAAGTACGTTTGCCTTCACGCCTTGCGCGTAGAAGATGCCCGTGGGCAGGCGCAGGAGCGTGTGCACGTCCGCCTGCTTTAAGATTTCGCGGCGAATGGTCTCCCCCGCTCCGCCTTCAAACAGCACGTTGTCTGGCACCACTATCGCCGCTCGGCCATGTTGCTTGAGAATCGTAAAAACATGCTGGAGAAAGTTGAGCTGCTTGTTGCTGGTGGACGCCCAGAAGTCATCTCGGTGAATCGTCAGGCTTTCCTTCTCCGCCTTGCCTTCCTCGTTGACGATAGTCACGCTGCTCTTTTTGCCGAAGGGCGGATTGGTCATCACCATCTCGTAGTACTTGCCGCCGTGGCTGCCCAGAGCGTCGCGAATTTCCACCGGCACTTCATCCGCCCCGTCACCGCTGATGCCGTGGAGCAGCATATTCATACAGCAAAGCCGCGCCACACCGTCTACTAGCTCGACACCCCAGAGTGTTCCCATGGCGAGGCGTTTCTTCTCCTCACGATCGAGCTGGTAACGTTTCGGATCGGAAAGGTAAGTGTACGCCGCTAGCAAAAAGCCGCCCGTGCCGCAGGCCGGATCGCAGATCGTCATCTTCGGCTCCGGACGCATCACGTCTACCATGGCCGCGATCAGCGGGCGAGGCGTGAAGTACTGTCCCGCGCCGCCCTTCACGTCTTCGGCGTTCTTCTGGAGCAAGCCCTCGTAGGCGCCGCCCTTCACGTCCGCTGATAGCGACGACCACTGCTCTTTGTCAATGAGATCGACGATCAGCCGCCTCAGCTTCGCCGGGTCCTGGATTTTGTTTTGCGCCTTGCGGAAAATAACGCCGAGCATACCCTTCTCTTTGCCCAGCGATTCGAGGACGTGGCGATAATGGATCTCCAGCTCGTCACCGTCGCGCGTGAGCAAGCTCTGCCAGTCGTAGTTTTTTGGAATCGGCGACGGCTTATCAAACGGCGGTTTGCTCTGCTCATCCGCCATCTTGAGGAAGAGCAAAAACGTCAACTGCTCGACATAATCGCCGTAGGACAAACCATCATCCCGCAGGATGTTGCAGTAGTTCCAAAGTTTCTGAACGAGTTGATTTGATTGGTCCGTCATCTCGGTTTAGTTATTGGACGGCTTATTTACCGGAGTTGTATCGAAAAAAATGTATTTACTACCAGATCGTCATTACACCGGCATTAGAAATGTCAGAATCACGAGTCACTAGCGG
>JBHHZW010000438.1:0-2430 GCA_046758305.1 Bacteroidota bacterium
GGGTCAAAGAAAGGCTCCACCAGGCGTAGGGCCGTCGAACTCCCGGCTTCAGCGGCCGCGCTCCGCGCGCCGCTGAGCCAGCACGTTCGGCCTGAAGAGTAGTCTCCATGGCAGCACGAGTCACGACAGCGCAGATCTGGATGCAACTCGAAAAGCAGCTTTTCGGAGTCGTCGGTCTCGTGACGGCCAAGGGAGAGGCCAGAACGGCCGGGATCGCCTACCTTGTACGCGACAAGAAGCTTTACTTCTGCACCGACACTGACGCGTGGAAGACGAAGCATTTGCGCAACAATCCGAATGTTTCGATGACAATTCCTATCCCTAAGCGCGTTCCCTTTATGCCATGGATCAAGATACCGGCTGCGACGATAACCTTTTCTGGAACAGGCAGAGTCCTGAGTCTCGCCGAGGTTCCTGCGGAGATACCTGATGCGCTTCTGAAAGACCTAGAGCCCAAGGAGGAACTGAGGCAGCGTACCTCCGTCGTTGAGATAGCTCCAAAGGGGGACTTCATGACGTACGGTGTTGGAGTTGCGGTAAAGAAAATGCTCAGGCCGACGGAGGCTGGCGGAAGAGCTGCGGTGGAGTAGGCGCCCCTATGAAATCGGCGCGCTCACATCGCCGAACAACCGGCTGCAGCCGACGCGGTACCCGCGCGGCTGAGCCAGATCGTTATGTGACACAAGCAATCGAGGCGTCGTCGTTTTATTGGCGCATCACCTTTCGTGCAGGAGGACAATTCAGTGAGCACTGAAACTACATGTACAACTAAGATCAAGCCTCTTCTTGCAACTGCAGTCTTGGTCCTTCTTGCGCAGCCTGCGTACGGGGAAACGACAATTGGACGGTGGTGCGATCGGATGATTCCCAACATGCCCAAATACAATCACACCATGGCTATTGTTGTTGCAGATGATGGCAAGGTGGTGCTCAAGTCGAAATTCGGAGATGGATCCTCGAAAACGAGTGAGTTGCGGGAACCGGCGGGCGGCATCTACGAGGAAATCGGAAGCGCCTCGGGGGACAAATACAGAATCATCCCAAGCACCGGAAACCTCCAACTGTTGGATGAGGACGGTTTGATAAGGGTCGCCACCCGTTTGGAGAACGCTCCTCAAAGTGGCGAATGCTCCAAATAGCAAATAGAAAACTGTCACATAACAATGCGTTGCAGGTGACGTCCAGCCCGCTGCGCGCGCTGGCCGTACCTGAACCCAGGCGTTAGCCGTTGGTGACGGTGTCACGTCGGCGTTACAGATACCGCCGGCTCCGCGAGGAGGGGACACAGTAATGCCTGCTCCAAGGGTCTTTGTCAGCTCAACATGCTACCACCTTAAGTACATTCGCGAAAATCTGAAGTTCTTCATTCGGACTATCCGGTACGAACCGGTTCTGAGCGAGGAAGGCGCGGTGTTTTATGACCCGAAGCTCGACGTCGAGTCGGCGTGTCTGACAGAGGTACCGTCGTGCCAACTGTTCATCCTAATTATTGGTGGTCGATACGGCGGAGTACGGCGCGGCTCTTCCAAATCCATCACGAATGCAGAGTACAGCGAGGCCGTAAAGGCACGAATCCCGATCTTTCCTCTCGTTGAACGGGCCGTGTACGACGAGCATCGTGTCTATACCTCAAACCGCAACAATACGCTCGTAGATGCTAGTAAAATCTCGTACCCGGCCGTGGACTCCACGCTCATTTTCGACTTCATTGATGAGGTGCGCGGGCAGGCTGTGAACAACGCGCTTTTCCCGTTCGCCGACTTCGAGGATATTCAGCAGTATCTAAAGCAGCACTGGTCAAGCATGATGTACCGCTTTCTTAGCGGTGACAATGAGGCTGCACGCGTTGGTGACTTGTTCGATGCATTGAACAGCACGACGAAGCGGGTCGAGTTTCTTGCAAGTCAGTTGGTGAACGCGGTTGCAGGACCAGTTACTAAGCTCAGCGTCGAGTTTTATGACTATATGATCGACAAACAGGTCGTGCACGACCTCACATTCTGGGGGTTCCGTCCATCGCCAAGCGATGTACTCCGCCAGGAGACGCTCGATGAGTTTTGTGGGAAGCAGATACGCGCCCGGGGGGACAAAGACGAGTCCTCCTTGTATGGCGGTGGGCCACCTTACGAAGCATCGGAGTCGCGGCTTGAGGCCGATCGCGAGGAGTTCAGGACAATGGGGGAGCACTTTGTCCAGCGGCTGACTGAGGAAGGATTAACCGTCGCTCAATTCCTCGACTCGGCCGCGTCGGATCGGCCAGCTGCGGAGCAGGGGTTGAAAGAGGGCCGTCCGAGACGTCGACAGTGAAACGGCTAACTCGCGCATAAAGCCGACGGCGCTTCGCGCCGCGGCTTATCCGCAGCGTTAGGCAGCAGGAGCACGCAGCCCGTTCAGGAGACCCAATGAGGATGAGCAATGGCGAAACGACGC
>JBHHZW010000439.1:0-2429 GCA_046758305.1 Bacteroidota bacterium
TAAAGAGGCCTGTGACTTTTGTGCGCTGCACGAAGCGTCGTGTGATTGCTACAGAGACCTCACAGCGGGCGAACACGTCTGTATCGAGTGCTACGCAGGTTGGCAGCAAGGGAAGGGCACAGACCCTAAGATAAAGAAGGAGAACGTCACGACGAGTTTTGTTGGCCATGAACATAGTCCTTAAGAAGGAGGAAACTCGCGGAATGGCTCGAGACGTCGTTTGCGGAATGCAAATCAATGAAGAGACCGCTGCCGGAACAAGTGAGTATCAAGGCAAGACCTACTATTTTTGCAATGTCGCATGCAAGAAAGAGTTCGACCGGAACCCGGCCCGATACGCTAGCCAAGAGCCTCTTGAACACCATGCCGTACAAGTCCACCATGCCCACGACGCCCCACCTTCGGTCGCACTGAGCGTCGGAGGATCCCAGAGGGTCACCCTTCCAATCCAGGAAATGTCATGCGCCAGCTGTGTCGATCGCATCCAAACGAATCTCGTTAAGCTCGAAGGCGTAGTCAACGCCAGTGTAAACCTGGCCACTGAAACGGCATCGATTGAGTACTTGCCGGACAAGGTGGGCGTGGAAGCATTCAAGAGCACAGTAGAAGACATTGGTTATCGAGTCATCGACGTCGGGGTGGAGGATGTCGATAAGCTCGATGAACGATTGCGGCACGAAGATTACGAAGCGCTCAAGAGGCGGTTCGTGGTGAGTCTCGTCCTCACGATTCCGGTGACAGTCATCAGCATGGTCATGATGTGGGATGTGCCCCTTGTTTCCGTCATTCCCCAGAGTACGTGGAACGTGCTGTTTTTCCTCTTGACGACCCCGATTTTATTCTGGTGCGGCAGCCGATTTTATAAGGGGTTTTGGGCTACGCTTAAACATTTCACGGCCGATATGAACACGCTCGTAGCCGTTGGTACTTCGGCCGCGTACTTCTACAGCACAGGCGCGACTTTTTTCCCTGAATTATTCTCTTCGGGCCGTGAGAGCGCCGACGTCTATTTCGATACGACCGCGGTGATCATCACTTTGATCTTGATGGGACGACTTTTGGAGGCTCGCGCAAAGGGTCGGGCTTCACAAGCGATTAAGAAACTTGTGAACTTGCAGGCGAAAAGTGCCCGTGTAGTACGAAACAGTCAAGAGTTTGACTTACCGGTCGACCAGGTACAGGTCGGAGATGCTGTGCTTGTCCGTCCGGGAGAAAGAGTTCCCGTCGATGGGATCGTTCTCGAGGGCTTTTCCACTATCGACGAATCGACGGTTACAGGGGAAAGCATCCCCGTCGAGAAGGCAGCCGGCGATCAGGTGACCGGCGCGACCGTTAATAAGAGTGGCAGCTTCAAGTTGCGGGCGACTCGGGTTGGCAAAGACACCTTCCTCGCTCAGATGGTCAAATTGGTCCGGGAGGCACAGAGCTCGAAAGCCCCAATCCAGCGTCTCGCCGACCGCGTCGCGGCCGTATTTGTTCCAGCCGTGATTGTGATAGCGGTGTTGACGTTTATCGGATGGTCTGTCGCAGGACCAGAGGGCCGGTTGACCATCGCGCTCCTGAATTTTGTCGCTGTCCTCATCGTTGCGTGCCCATGTGCGCTCGGACTCGCGACACCGACCGCGATCATGGTTGGGACGGGAAGAGGAGCCGAACAAGGGATCTTGATCAAGAGCGGTGCAGCTCTCGAGATTGCTCACAGAATCGAGACGGTTGTCCTCGACAAGACCGGGACCATCACGAAGGGTGAACCCGAGGTCACTGAGATCGTTCCCTTTCGATCATACGACGATGACACCATCTTGCGCCTGGCAGCATCAGCTGAAAAACATTCCGAGCATCCACTGGGTAATGCTATCGTCCGGTTGGCGAAATCGAAGAACCTCGTGCTCTTGAATCCTAAGGATTTTTCTACTGAAACGGGCAAAGGAGTAGTTGCCACAATTGATTCCAGACGAGTCTTACTCGGAAATTTGAAGTTCATGAGGGAGCATTCTGTTGAACTCGACGGGCACGAAGAACAGGCAGTGCGACTTTCAGAGTCCGGAAAAACTCCTATGTATGTCGCAGTCGATAACGAATTAGCAGGAATCATTGCGGTGGCCGATACAGTGAAGCCAGGTTCCAGAGAAGCCGTCAACACTCTCCGTCAAATGAGGGTCGAAACGGTCATGATCACGGGTGATACCCAAAACACCGCTGAGGCGATAGCCCGTGAAGTAGATGTGGGTCGAGTCTTGGCGGAGGTTCTTCCAGATCAAAAAGTAGCGGAGGTCAAGAAACTTCAGAGCGAAGGAAAGATTGTCGGCATGGTCGGTGACGGGATCAACGACGCGCCCGCACTTGCTCAGGCAGACGTCGGGATCGCAATTGGAGCCGGTACCGATATAGCGATCGAAGCGGGTGACGTCACGATCATAAAGGGTGAT